>JAYTXB010001029.1:0-3585 GCA_043743205.1 Schlesneria sp. | reverse complement strand
CAGCGACGTGTCGGTCACGCCGACCAGAATCGGAACGCGACCGGCAACCAGCTCGCACGTCTTCTCAACCAATTCATAGCGCAGGCGATAGTGGAGACTTGGCCCTTCGCCCGTCGTGCCGAGCAGGAACAAACCGGACACGCCGCCTGACAGCAGATGTTCGACGAGGCGGCTGAGGCCGTAGTGGTCCAAGCTGTCACGGCTGCTCAGCGGCGTGACCATTGGCGGAACGATCCCCTTCAACGGGCGTGGCAATGAGGCGGCGGGCATGGAAGAGTCTCCTGACACGGTGGGGGACGAAGGAGGTGGGTGAGGTCCAGAGCGGATTGCGACTTCGTTGGCAGTCCATCGGCCGAGTGAGCCGTCTACTTCCGTCCGTTTGCCGGATGATGATGGTGGGCGAGCGGAATGATGACGGCGAGCGAATTCTCGCGACCAGGCCGACTGCGCCGAAAATACCGACCAGTCGGGTTCGTTCGGCAATCAAACCGGTCAGAACTTCAGGCTGCGGATTGGGACTCCGCGCCGGGCGAGTGAAAGCGGCGTTGCAGAAAGTAGACCCACCCAGCCACGCCCAACAGGAAGGGGCCAAGGACCATCATCAACCAGACGAAAGGGAGGCTCGCCGGCTGCAACCGATTGCCCAACACGATCAGCCAATGCAGACCGATCACGAACGTCAGCATCAGTGCACCAAACCAAATGGAATGCCAACCGAGATACGCGGCCGACTCCGCGCGACGTTCGTCCGCCAGCCAATAGTCGCGGTGCGGGATGTTGACCAACTGCTTCGGCAAGAAACGAATGCTCCAGAAGATGCCAATCATGGACAGCGGGAACAGCAGCCCAAACGCTCCCATGAAGAGGAGATGCTCTGAGCGACTCATCCAACCGTCAGCCTGTCCCGCACCGTTGAAGTGCGTGGCGGTGCGATCGGGAAGCAGCGGAATCGAGAAGTACAAACTCAGCGCGAAGCAGGCATACAGCCCCACAAGCAGTGCGATCCGAAGTGAATAAGTTTTCATCGAGTCACTCCCAATCATCGGCGAGAAACGGGATCAGCGGTCGCGCGGAAACGCGATGTCGGCGGGTTGCGATCCGTCGAGGATGACTTTTGATTTCGCGCGGGTCAACACGTCGCGCAGAGTTTCCAGATACAGCCGGTTCATCGTGAGCAGGCGTGACGAGTTGTAGTCGCGGCCGCGCGACGCGGCATCGCGGGACAACTGTTCGATCAAGGTGACGAAGCGATCGGCGGTCCCGCGCGCGGCGGAGGCGACCGCCTGGCGAGTCTGTTCTGCCCCATCTGTGAGCTGTCGCGCGTCGGCCTGTGATTCCGCAACGCGTTGTTCGGCATAGGACCGGGCGTCGTGGATCGACCGCGCGCTGTCGGCCCGCGCGTTCGAGACATCGAGGAACTCCGCCTTCACGCGCGCGGGTGGCTCGGCGCGGTCGATCGTCACCTGTTCGACCTCACAACCCAGTCGCTGCCGTACGGCTTCGGTTCTGACCGCGTGTCGCAGACGGTTGTTCAATTCCGACAAGCCTTGCGTGTGTACAAAATCGACGCCGCTGCGCGAGACGAGATCGGCGACGGCGGTTTCGACCAACAGTCGCAACCGTTGCTCGGGCCGTTCGCACGTGTAGAGCCAGTCGGCGAGAAACTCTTCCGAGACGCGGTACTGCACAACGACGCGCAATTGCAGCAGGTTCTTGTCTCCTGTGAGAAACGTCGTCGGTGAGGACGAGACCGGTTGCAGAAAGGCATTCGGTTCGATCGTTCCTTCGCCGAGAGTCAGCGTGCGGACGGCATTGAGGTTGACTCGATCGACTCGCACAAACGGCCACGGGAGATCGAACCGCAGGCCACTCGTGCGCGCGGGCAACACCGCGCGCCCGAAACGTCGTACCACCGCGACTTCGTTGGCAGGCACAGTGAAGAACCCGGTCGCCAAGTAGACGATGACCACGACCAATAGAATCACCCAACGTGCCGCATGTCTTTTCCCCTCGCCCCCCGTCTGAGGGGGGAGAGGGTTAGGGTGAGGGGGGCTGTTGAATGCAGGTTGAGAGTGAACCGCCGAGGGTTGAGGGACAGAGGGGCAGGCTACGTTGCGAAGGGGAGTGTGCTCGCCGTTCGGCCCCCTCACCCTAGCCCTCTCCCCCGAGGACGGGGGAGAGGGGACCAGAGAAGCGGCATCGCTGGATTGAGCAGCATCGCACGGAAGGGCATCACTGCCCGGAAGAGAGCCATCGCGCGCAAGAGCGTCGTCGTTCATCGCGAGGCCTCCGTACTGCTCGTGGAGGGTTTGTTCGTGGAAGAACCATTGATCGGTTCGATGGCTGATGGCGTGGAAGGTGTTGGCAAATTCGGCTGCTCGGGACGCGGTGACTCGTGCGGCGCGGGGACTCCATCCACGAGCAGCTTCAGCAGGCTGTTCGAGGCGGAGAGGACCAGCGTCGTTCGTTCATTGAGAATGTGCTTGTAGGCTTCGAGCGTTTGCAGGACTCCCGCGAATTCGGGGTCGCGGGCATAAGCTTCGTTGAGGATCCGGATCGCGGCGGCGTCCCCTGCACCGCGGATACGCTCGGCTTCCGCACTCGCTTTCGCCATGAGTTCTCCGGCCTGACGATCGGCCTGACTGCGGATCATGCGGTTCTCGGCAAGCCCCGCGCTGCGGTAGCGTTCGGCGATCTTCTGCCGCTCGCTCCGCATCCGCTCGAAGACCGCCTGCATGTTCCCCGTCGGCAGGTTGAGGCGACGAATGCGCACGTCCACGATCTCGATGCCGAGTCGCTCTTGCATGGAATCCTGCTCGTCGCCGCGCTGTGTCAATTCGCGTTGAATGTCGGCCGAGAGTTTCTCCAAGGGACCGGCCCCTTCAGTGGGAGCCGCTTCCGAATCAGAGGCGGTGAGAAGTTCCGTCAGTTCCGCGCGGCCGACTCGTTCGGTAAGGATCGACTGCAAGCGGCTGGTCAGTCGCGCTTCCGCGACTTCAACACCACCGAGGCTGCGAAAGAAACGGACGACGGGTCGATCCAAGAGAGGGCTGCGATCCGATTGAGGTGAACGATCGAGGCGCTTCGCGCGGTCGGTTCCGTCCGCAATGCGCCACACGACGAAGGCTTCGACCGTGACGTTCTTGCGATCGCGCGTGAAGGCTTCGCGTCCGGCGGGCGACAGCAATTGCAGACGACGGTCGAAACGTCGCACGGTCTCAACCGGCCACGGTCCCTTGAACTGCAAGCCGCGTTGCGTGGGCTGATCGTAAACAGCGACGATTCGACCGAAGCGTTCGATCAACACGAACTCGGTCTCATCCACGAAGACGATCAGCGTGGGGAGCAACAGCGCAATCACGAGCCCCGCCAACCCGAGGGCCACGTGCGGGCGACGTTGTGGTGTGGAAATGTTGCTGGCAGGGCGGGTGTTGGATGACATGGGTTTCGTGGGGCAGGTGGGTGACTAGCTCGTGAGGAGTGTTTGCGAGTGATGAGCAGGAGAAGAAACGGGGAACTACGGATCGAGCCATTGGGCCGACTTCATGATCCGCGTGGCGTCGGCGGCCATCACTTCGGTCTCCA
>JAYTXB010001028.1:0-5595 GCA_043743205.1 Schlesneria sp. | reverse complement strand
CAACAGGTGTTGTTGGAAACGGTCGAAGGTCTCAAGTGCTTCGGTATCTCCCTGCAACTTGGCATTGATGTCGCTCGCCGCGACTGGAGTTCCGAGGCGGTACGAGATGTTGCCGACGTGACAGAGAGCGCTCGACAGGTGTCCCTGCAAAATGTCGGCGTTCAAATCCTCGATCTTGCGGCTGCGAACGGCCTTCACAAAGTTGCCGAAGTGATGGTCGTCGCCTCCCCCCGCGAAGTCCTTGATCTTGGTGCCGTCCTTGTCGAACAGACTGCCGCCGTTGTAGCTCGGCATGACGGCGTAGCCGTTGCTGCCGGTGAAGATCACACCGACGCTGGCGTCCTTGTACTTCTCGGTCTTCAGGCCACGCACTTCAAAGACCAGTCGTTTGCCCGCGGCAAATTGGTGGATGCAGACCTGCGTATTGGCGGTCTCACCGGCGTCTTCATAACCGAAGCGACCACCGTAACTGAGAACGCTCTCGCCGAGACTCATCTCATTCAGGCCCCAGCGGGCGATGTCCATCTGATGAATCCCTTGGTTGCCGAGATCGCCGTTGCCGGTCTCCCACTGCCAGTGCCAATCGTAGTGCAGCTTGGGACGAGTCAGCGTGGTCATCTGAGCCGGGCCGCTCCAGAGGTCGTAGTTCACGCTGGCGGGAACATCGTAGTTGCCGCGGGGACCGATCGAACCGCGCGGCTTGTAACACAGTCCGCGAGCTAACTTCACTTCGCCGATGCCGCCGTCGTGAATGAGTTGGATCAGCTCTCTCATGCCGGGGTTGGAGCGGCTTTGAGTCCCGGTCTGCACGATCTTCTTGTACTTGCGAGCGGCCTCAACGAGTTGCCGTCCTTCAAATACGTTGTGACTGACGGGCTTCTCGACGTACACGTCCTTACCGGATTGAATCGCCCAGATCGCGGCGAGGGAATGCCAATGATTCGGCGTAGCGATGCTGGCGATCTGAATCGACTTATCCTCGAAGCACTTTCGCATGTCAGTGTAGACGGTCGGCCGCTTGCCGAACCGCTTCTCGATGTCGTCGGCGCGCTTGTTCCCGACAACTTCATCGACGTCAACAATTGCCGCGATTTCGCAGTCCTTCCGCTTGCCAAACCCATCGATGTGCGAGCCGCCACGCCCGTTCACGCCGACCACAGCCACACGCAATGTTTCGGCTGATCCCGGTACCGCTTCATCCGCAGCAAAGGATCCGGCAGAGCGACCGGCGAGTGCTGCCGTAGCCGCTGCAAACATGGAGTTTTCGAGAAACTCGCGACGAGAGAACTGTGACATCGGTGCGATCCTAGAGTGCGAAAAGGACACTGAACGCGGGAAGCAAGACGCTGGGGCGAGTGACTGAACCGAGTCTCGGGCGGCGTCGAGGGGCAGTAGTGTAGGCGTGGCCCTCGCAGCCTCGCAACCATCGGCGTTGCGTGAGGTTGCACGGTCAAAACTTCGGATTGTGGCGGGCTTCACAAATCAGACTCACACGAATTCACAGCAGGCAAACTCACTTGTCGGATGGAGGCGAGTGTGCCACTCGTCGTTGACAAGTGAGGCTGGTAACTCCCTCTTGCAGCGATCTGTGTCCGCCGCTACTGTCCCGCCGCGCATGGGTTGCCCTGAAGTCCAGCGTCCCTCTCATTCCTCTCTGATTTCAATTCCCTTCTCTCTCCTGCGGAACCGACGCATGTGGTGTCCTGCGTGCCGGGCTGACGTAGCTGCCGAGTTGTCCTCTGACAACCGTCGCTATTGTTGCGCGCGGTGCCAGACGGAATTGGGGATCGCCGCCGGTGCGCTGGATCGTGTCGCGACTCCGCCACGTCTCCAAGACACCGAACGAAACGCGCGTGAGTTGCTTGCGCGCTGGTCCACTCAAAACTTGCTCGAACCTGCGGCATCCGTTGCTCCGTCGAATGAGTTTTCACAGGTTGAACGCGAGATCGCATCGCCTGCCACCCGCTCCGGTCTGCGTTTCGACGCGGCTCACTCCTCGACCCCCGCACCGAAGGGGCCGTTGGAGCGAACTCGCCAATCCGATCGAACTCAACAGTCTGCGTCGAACGAACGCGAGACCACGCCCAGCGAATCAGACTCTGGAGACGAACCCGCCGAACGGAAGCCACGTCGTAGAAAGTTGCGTCGTCCGAAATTGGCCAACGTTCCTGAAGAGGCCCTCCCTACCACGGCCTCGCGGCATGATGAATTGGTTCGGACAGCCATTGCACAGCCGCAGCCCGCGCGAACCAACTGGACTTCGATGGCAGGACAGTTGTGTGCCTATGGCGGCGTCGGACTGCTGACGTGCGGCACGGTGCTTGTGCTGTCGGGCTACTTCGGCGGACCAACTCACTACGCACCGACAGGTTGGTTGATCGCCGCCGTCGGGCAGATGTTGCTGTTTCTGGGAGTCGTCACACTGGTCTCCGGCGGCATGGAGCAGACCGTCGATGAAGTCGCTTGGCGAATCGACTATCTCGCCGAACGGATCGTGCATCTCGAACACATGGTTCAAGAGCGCGAGCTGCGCGACCAACGTCTACAACGTCGCCCGCGTCCCCCGCGCGACAACGACGACCGTCGTGCCGACGCCGCTTGAGTCGTTGTGCCCGAGTGCAAAACCGCGATTTGTAGGATGGGCACTCCTGCCCTTCCGGCTTTGATTTGCTTCGTGTCGTTTACTCAAATACCAGACGGGCAGGAGTGCCCATCCTACGGGGCTTGTGCTTGGCTCGCGTCCACCCTTCACGCTACTGCGTTGAGAGCCGCAGCCGGGCGTAGTCTTCCGGCGTGTCGAGGTCCGTCACTGCGGAGTCGCCTGTGACGAGGAGTTCTCTCACCTCGTCCGCGTGTTCGGTCAGCAGCCAATTCAATCCACATTCGGGTGGGATACGATTGACCTCGCGTGCGAGGCTCCAGCGAAACAGTGTCGGATGGCCGCGTCGGTCGCCCGCGCGAGGCACGAGGATCGTTGAACGCTCCCGATCCCACTCGGCGATCAGGCTCTCGATGAGACCACGATCCAGCACCGGATGATCGGCCGGAATCAACATCCAACCGTCCTCGTCGTTCGGTGCGAATGTTTGTTGAATCGCCTCGAGCGCACAGCGAACACTCGCACACATGTCAGTGGGATCGACCACAGGTTGAACAACGAGTCCCCTCGCGCGATGCACGGTTTCGACCAGCGCGACATCACTCGCCCGCACCACGACCAGCCGCGCGGTGATCGCGGGATGATCGAGGACCGCCAACACAGACTCGATCACCGTCGAGTCTCCCCACGGAAGCAGCAGCTTCGGATGTCCCATCCGCCGGCTATGACCGGCAGCGGGAATGACCGCGAACAATCGACGAGTGACACTCACACACACGCTCCTTGACTCGTGACTCGACCACTTCCAGAATCGCACGGAACCACTGATACCTCGCGCGGTGGACATTGAGACATTTGGTGAGCCGCATGCCGTGAGGCTGCGGGTGCTTCGACACCCGCAAGAAACCCGTGGCCTCACGGCACACGGCTCGCCCGAAACGTCTCACTCAGGACCGCGTGCGATATAACTCCGCCACGCGTTCACACACGAATCTCTTGGAACATGACCGTGACCGCGTTCACTCGCCCGACGATCTTGATGTGCCCGCCCGACTTTTACGGGATTGAGTACGAGATCAATCCGTGGATGAGTCGCAGCGTCCCGACCGACTCGGCCAAGTCGCGAGCGCAATGGCAGTCGCTGCATGACTTGTTGGGGCCGTTGGGAGCGGACGTGCGATTGATGCCTCCCGCGCCGGGACTGCCCGATTTGGTGTTCACCGCCAACGCCGCCTTGGTCTGGCGCGACACGGTGTTCTTGGCCGCGTTCCGTCACACCGCTCGACAGGGTGAGACACCACTCGATGCCGCGTGGTTGGAGTCGCAGGGCTTTCATTGTGAATCACTCCCGGCGGGCTTGAACTTTGAAGGAGCGGGCGACGCACTCTTCTGCGGCGACACGTTGTACGCAGGCTATCTCGTGCGGAGCGATGCGTCAGCCATGCAATGGCTCGGCGATCGCATGGGTTGTCGAGTCCTCCCGTTGCAACTGACCGACGACCACTTCTATCACCTCGACACTTGCTTCTGTCCGCTGGCTCCCGACACCGCCCTCTGGCATCCCCCCGCGTTCGATGACTACGCCCGTCGCGCGTTGTCACAGATTCCGCACTTGATTGAGGTGAATGAAGCCGAAGCCGCGCGGTTCGCCTGCAACGCGGTCGTCCTCGGGCGCAACGTCGTCCTGAACGCGGGCTGCCCGAAACTGGAGGCCGATCTGCGCGCGAGCGGCTTCACGCCTCATGCCACCGACCTGAGCGAGTTCCTCAAGGCGGGCGGCAGCGCGAAGTGCCTGACGCTCAGACTGGATGGTGAAGACGCCGCCCGCTGGCCGTGAGTCACAGGATGTGAGCAATCGAAAACGACCGAACGAAAGGCGTGTAGGATGGACACTCTTGCCCGTCCAGCCTTCGTCTTTCAAGCCGGACGGGCAGGAGTGCCCATCCTACACGCTCGTTCTTTTTGAACGATCACGGTGTGAAGTCGTGGTCGGCGTGGGAACGGGGCGACGCGCAGGTTACAAATCGACATGAGATCACAAGCTCGAAGTGAAGACTGACGAGTTGACGACCACAGGCTGAAAGGACGACGCATGAGACTGGTACGGATCGGCGCTGCCGTGCTCAACACGACGCCGCTGGATTGGGCGGGGAATCGACAACGCATCGCCGACGCCATCGCGAGTGCTCGGCAGTCGGGTGTCTCGATCCTCTGTCTCCCCGAGTTGTGCATCACGGGCTACGGGTGCGAAGACGCCTTTCATGCGCCGGGCGTGCAGCAGCGTGCGATGGACTCGCTCTTGTCGCTGCTCCCGCTGACGAATGGCCTGGCCGTGTCGTTCGGTCTGCCGGTCTTGCACAACGGCAGCCTGTACAACACGGCGTGCCTCGTGGTGGATGGCCGGATCGTGGGGTTCGTGGGTAAGCAGAACTTGGCGGGCGAAGGGATTCACTACGAGCCACGTTGGTTCAAAGCTTGGCCCGAGGGTGTTCGATCCGAGCTGCATTGGGACGGACGCGAATATCCGATCGGCGACTTGATGTTCGACGTGGGTGGCATCCGGATCGGGTTCGAGATCTGTGAGGATGCGTGGGTCGCGGATCGACCGGGCGGAACGCTGGCGCGGCGCGGCGTCGATCTCATTCTCAATCCGAGCGCAAGCCACTTCGCGTTCGGCAAGCATGAGGTCCGGAAGCGGTTCGTGACCGAAGGCTCGCGCGCGTTCAACGTTGGATACGTCTATGCCAACTTGCTGGGAAACGAAGCGGGACGAGCCATCTACGACGGCGACGCGATGATCGCGGCATCGGGGCAATTGCTGGCGACCGGCCCGAGGTTCTCCTACGCCGACGCTCATGTGACGGCCGCTGTCGTGGACATCGACTCGATTCGCTTGAGCCGTTCGCGCACGGGAAGCTTTCGCCCGACGATCGGCAACGGCACGGACGACTTCGTGGAATGCGGCTTCGACTATCCCGCACTCGCTCCCGAACGAA
>JAYTXB010001027.1:0-1443 GCA_043743205.1 Schlesneria sp. | reverse complement strand
TTGGTTTGGTCATGCGGCGTGACTCCTGAGCAGTCTCAAGTCGTGTGTCGTTCAACGGGACATGATCGCGGTAAAGACGTACAGCCCGCTGAAGGCCATGCCGCTGGCAATGCTCAGTCGCACGGCGTGGCCGTTGTTCCAAATCACGAGCGGTTGGCCCGACTCGGTGTGAATCCAGACGAGGTTCAAGTACGCCGCCAATGTTCCGAGCATCAGATACGTGGGGACGACGTAGCACCGCGACAGCGACATGAGCGATGTCACCCAGCCCGCGAGCAACGCGCACATGAACGGTCGCAGTCGGAGCAGGTCGGGATTCTCGACCAGTTCGGGCAAGCGGCCCATGCGGTAGAGCTGCATCCCCGCGAAGAAGAAGCAGCCGAAGAACAACGTGCCGCCGAACAGACCGAGTTCGACATAGGCGTGAACGAACGAGTTGTGAGCCACCAGTCCGGCGATGTCGCCATATGAGCCTTGTCCCGTGCCGAACAACAGCGCGGGCGACTTCAGTTCTTGAAAGCCATCGCGCCAGAGTTGAATGCGCTCTTGACCCGTTCCGCCCTCATCCATCCCGCTGTCGCCGCGTTGCCCTGCTGCCAACGGGATCACGCACGCGGCCATCACCGCCGCGACGATCGCGACCTTGCCGCCGAAGCGGACCGCCACGAGCGTCAAGCCCGCCAGTCCGCAGGCCATCAATCCGCCGCGTGAGCCGGTCGCCAGCAATCCCACGAGCAGCACCGTCATCGGAATCAACCAGCCAAACCGCAGCCAACTCGACTTCGGATCGGTCAGGAAGAACGCGCACAACACGCCCGTGGCACAGATGACTTTCGACATGTCGTTCGGGTCCATGAAGATCCCTGTGCCGCGCATCCGGCGCACCGTGATCACGGCCTCTTCGTCCTCGTCGTAGCCGTCGGTGTCATCGAGATGCTCGATGAACTCGAAATCGTAGACCTCGTAAAAGTCGAGGACGCAGAGCGTCACCATCGTCGAGGCACAGATCGCGACCGTCAGCAGAAACGCCTTAAAGCGGTCGGGCGTATTCACCACCGTCACCAACAGTCCGAAGTAGATCAACGTCTTGAGAAACAGCGTCCCCGAGTCGATCACGCCCCCCACGTAGATGTATTGAAAGTGCGAGAGGGCGATCGCGGCGAAGACTCCCAACACGCAGAGCGTGATCGGTTGGCGGGCCAGCATGAATTGGCGGAAGTGCGCGAGGAACGATTGGAAGGTCAGCGCGAAGGTGCCGAGGATCAGGGCCTCATAGATCGGTGCTTCTTCCAACCAAATGAACAGCTCGGCCGGACGCAAGAAGAGCGTGGCCGTGGTCAGCAGGAACAGCACGAACGCCAGTTTGGCGAGCGACTTATCACGCATGATTGCTGCCCGCCTGAGTGCGCTCGGTGCGCACGACCGTCCAGAACGCGCGGACCC
>JAYTXB010001026.1:0-5628 GCA_043743205.1 Schlesneria sp. | reverse complement strand
CTTCAACGTGTGCGCCGCGCGTCGCAGCAGTTTGGTGTCGTGCGTGTCGATGGCGCGACGAATCTCCTCCAACAGTACGGGAGCTTGTTTTTGGAACAGGGCGGCAAACTCGCGCAAGACTTCGATGCCTCCGACAAGGCGTTTTTTCGCGACGATCCAGTCGATCGCTGGCAGGTCAGCGGAAGCCGCCGAGTCGCTGTGTTCGTCGGCGTGTGGCTGATCCGACAGGCGTTCCAGTCGAGTTGGGTCGGCATCAGTTGACGATGAAGTCGCAGCGTCACCCGCCAGGCAAATGGCCGGGAAGCGTTCGATGGCGCGATACATCTCGGCGGGTTCGATCGGCTTGGAAACGTAGTCGTCCATGCCGACGGCGAGGCAGCGTTCGCGGTCTCCCTTGAGCGCTTCGGCGGTCATGGCCACGATCGGGACGTGGCCGCCGGTTTGATGTTCGCGTTGCCGAATCGCGGCGGTGGCCTCATAGCCGTCCATGACCGGCATCTGCATGTCCATCAGTACGACATCAAATTCCTGTGTGGCCACCGTATTGACCGCTTCCTGTCCATTCTCGGCCAGGACCACCTGATGCCCGCGTGTGCGGAGCAATCCCACGGCGACGCGGCGATTGATCTCGTTGTCTTCGACTAGCAGCACGCGACGCGGTGAGACTCGCGGTGAAGTGGCCGGACTGGAGAGTGCGACTGGCTGGATTGAGGTGGTCGTCCCCAGTTGACGCAAAACCTCGTTGAGCAACTCCGACGCGATGACCGGCTTGGTCATGAACCGACGGATGCCCACCTGCTCACACAGGTCGGCATCGACCGGCGAGGACCCGGACGAAATCATGATGATCGAACAGTTTTTGCTGCCCGGCAGTTGCTGCACGCTTTCGGCAAAATGGAAGCCGTCTTCGCCGGGCATGTGATGATCGAGCAGAATCAGACGAATGGGGTGATGTGATTCGTCGGCCTGTTGTAGAGCCTTTCGCCCGGCGGCGGCGGAATCGACCAGCACCGGCTGCATGTGCCAGTACGACAGCATCTCGCCGAGGATGCGGCGGTTCGTGAAGTTGTCATCCACCACAAGCACCGGCATATCCGTCAGCACGTTGACGTCCGCCGGCTGTGGAGCGAACTGGTCGGGCGAGATTCCCAGTTCGGCCGTGAAGTGAAACGTGGAGCCGCGGCCCGGTTCACTTTCCACCGACATCTGGCCACCCATCATTTCGACAAGCTGCCGCGAGATCGTCAGGCCGAGTCCTGTGCCGCCGAAGCGTCGCGTGGTCGAGGCCTCGGCTTGCTCAAACGGACGGAAAATCTCTTCCTGCTTCGCGGCCGGAATGCCAATCCCGGTGTCGCTGACCGAGAAATGCAGCCGGACCACGTCCGACGAGATCGACTCGGCGTTGACGTTCACATAGATCTCGCCCGCTTCGGTGAACTTCACGGCGTTGCCCAGCAGGTTCACCAGAATTTGCTGCAAGCGACCGGGATCACCGCGCAAATGACCGGGGATTTCCGGGGCGACTCGACAGGCGATTTCCAGTCCCTTCTCGGCCGCTCGCAACACCAGCATTTGAGACGCGCGCGCCACGCATTCCGAGAGGCGAAAGTCGACTCGTTCCAGTTCCAGCTTGCCCGCCTCAATCTTCGAGAAGTCCAGAATGTCGTTGAGCAGCCGCAGCAAAATGTGCGCGGATTCGTCCACTGTCGCGAGGTAGTCTCGTTGGTGTGATCGCAGTTCGGTTCGCGCCAGCAATTGCGCCATGCCGATGATGCCGTTCATCGGCGTGCGGATTTCGTGGCTCATGTTGGCCAGGAAAGAACTCTTCGCACGACTGGCCGATTCGGCGGCTTCTTTGGCGTGCCGCATGGCCTCCATCGTTTGCTTCTGATCGGTGATATCCAGCACTCCGCAGATCACGGCCGGATCCTCTTCCGACTGCACGGGGCTGAGTCCGACTCTGACCGGGAACTCCGAACCGTCTTTGCGAACGCCGAGCAATTCCAGTTCGGCCCCCATGGCCCGTGCAGCCGGCGATTGAAAGAACCCATTCCGTTTGTCGGGATGCCCCGCGCGGAAGCGTTCGGGGACGAGTAGATCGACCGACTGGCCGATTAATTCCGATTCGGCATACCCGAACAATTCCAAGGCTTTCGAATTCGCGAGAGAGATGCGACCACCGTTCTGATGCACCATCAGGAGTGCGGTCGGCGAGGCTTCGACGGCCAGTCGGAATCGCTCGCGCAACTGATGCTCGGCCATGACATCGGTGATTGATCCGGCCATCCGTTGAGCTTGGCCCGCGTCGTCCCAGACCGCTTGACCGCGAGCTCGAAACCAGCGGTACTCGCCCGACTTCGTCCGCAGCCGATACTCCACGTCATAAGGTTTGCGATGCTGCACGTGCTCGGCGATCGCGCGCATGACCCAGTCGTGATCATCGGGATGCAACCGCGATTCAAAGCTCTCGAAAACGTTGGGCAGTTCGTCGTCTTGATAACCGAACAGTTCCTTCATGCGTGGCGAAAAATAGACATCGCTGGTCAGCACGTTCCAATCCCACAGTCCGTCGGACGAGCCGCGCACCGCCAACTCGAACCGCTCTTCGATCGCTCGTAGCTTGCCCGTTCGCTCTTCCACCGTGCGATCCAGCGAAACATTCGTCTCACTCAACTCGTGGTTCAATCGACGCAGTTCACGCTCGGCGTCGCGAAACGTCCGCAATCCATACATCAACGCGGCGATGTATGCCCCTAAACGCACGAGATGCCACCACCACCAACCGCCGTCCCACAACACCGAGAACTTGAAGAAGATTCCGCCCAGGCCGAACAACCCGCTCTGAACCGCGAAGAGCCAGTCTTCCGCATTGCCGAGCTTGAAGAACCGTCGCGCGAAAAATGGCGTTGCGATGAGGAAGCCGAGACCTCCCACCAGATTGAGCATCAACGGCGTTAGAGCAAACGAACCGTCGGCCAATTTCATTTCCGGAAGGTGATCTTCGGCGAGCAACGAGAGTCCGCCGAACACGATCGCCGCGATCCCCACAACTCCCGGAAGCGACTGCGACCAGCGGTGTCTCGGCCAGCGCAGAGTCGTCCACACCAGAGCGAAGAACAGACCACCAAAACAGGTCGCCGTGCCGCGGAACCACATGAACCGATTGCCCAAAGGAACCGCCGCATGCAACAGATCGAGCAGTCCCATGCCGATCAGTCCAGCCGCCATCCACGAGTAATGGCCGACGTCGTCTTTACGTCCCGACTCGGTCATCAAGATGCCGGCAATGGTCAGCGCGATCAGTCCGCCGGAGACTTCAATGACCGAGTGCAGCGGGAGTTGCGTGAGCCGAAAGTCCGGAAAGAACATTCCGACGATCGCCGTCCCGGTGACGGGCACGATCAACGCCAACAGTGTCCCGATGGTCGTCCATGCCACGAGGTTTCTTGGTCGAGTCATGGTCCGCTCCGGACAGCAAATATGCACAGCTTGAAGTCGCTTCACAGGGCGACAACTGCTTGACGGCAGACGGAATTTCTGGAGAACAGTCATCACTGTCTGTGGCAACACCGATCACAGGAACAATCTATCAAAGGCCGACAAAACTCGCGTGACATTTTTTGGAAAATCCTGAAACCATCCGTGAGAAAATACGGCTAAGGACTCTTCCAGATTGGTGTCGGCTCAAGCGCCCGATGGTCTTACTCTGACCGAATTGTTCGCGCGGCGGATCGTCGCCACGTCAAGTAAACAATTTGCAGACGCCCTTAAACTCGTGATTGACACTTGGAATTGGCGATTCACGCTTTATGCTGCTCGTGGCAAAATCGACACACTGCTTCAGAACTGCTCACTCGGAAGCTAGAAGACGAACTTTTATGAAAATACTGCTCGTCGAAGACAACCCCATCGACCGCATGTTCGTTACGCATTCGCTACGCCAGGTCGAGGAATTCGACTACGAACTGAGCCAATGCGAAACATTGGCGGACGCCCTTGAGCAACTCATCGCGTCGAATTTCGACGTGGTTCTGCTGGATCTCTGGCTACCGGACAGCGAGGGCCTCGAGACCTGTGCCCGTCTCATCGCCGCAGGCCGCGAGATTCCGGTGGTCGTGATGACGGCGACCGATGATCGCGCCTTGGCGTCCGAGGCCATCCGCTGTGGGGCACAAGATTATCTGGTGAAGGGTGTCTTCCCCGGCTCGGCGATTGCCCGCGTGTTGCAGTACGCGATTGACCGGTTTCACTTTCAACGTGAACTGGCTCAGCAGCACAACCATTTTCAACAGGTCTTGAGTCATGTGCCGGCCATCATCTGGACGACCGACCGTGAATTGAAAATCACCAGTGCTCGCGGCGCGGGGTTGCAATTCCTGACTCCCGATCAGCAGCAGCTCGTCGGCAAGACGCTGGACGAGTACTTCCGAGAGAACTCCGAAGCCGACGGCGTAGTGCGGGCCCATCAACGAGCGCTGGAAGGACAATCCGTCTCGTTTGAAAGTGATTGGTTTGGACGAACCTTCGATGTGAAAATTGATTCGCTAAGTCAATGTGAGGCAGACATTATCGGGACGATCGGAGTCGCACTGGATGTCACCGAGCGGCGAAAACTGGATCGCGAGATTAACTTCGCCCGGCTGGTGCAGGAGTCTTTGCTTCCGGCTCAGCACCCACGCTTACACGGGTTTGAAATTTTTGGTGGTTCGTACCCCGCTCGGCAGACGTGTGGCGACTGGTTTGATTATTTGATGTTTCAAGACGGCTCATTGGGTCTCGTGGTCGGCGACGTCAGTGGCAAAGGCTTCGGCCCCGCGATCCTGAGCGCTACGATGGCGGCATATCTGGAAGTGCTCGCCGAAACGCACTCGGACGTCCGAGAAATCTTGGAGTTCTGTAATCGCATGGTTTGCAAACGCTGCCTCGACGGACAGTTCGCCGTCCTTTCGCTCGCGCAGTTACATCCAAACTCCCGATCGTTGATCTATGGCGGAGCTGGCGAGGGCATGCTGGTGGTCGGACGCAATGGACAGTTGAAACACCAGGTCGTCTCCAGCGGAATTCCAGTCGGGCTGGTGGACGGCGTCCGTTATGAAACCCCCGCGCAGATTCCTCTGGAACCTGGTGACATCTTGCTATTACTGACCGATGGTTTTCGCGAGGCGATGAGTCCCAGCGACGAATTATTTGGCAACGCTCGTATCGTCGAAACGGTCGCAGCCAACCTCTCGGCTTCTGCGGGGGACATCTTCACGGCCCTGCGGCTAGCCGCCCGCGATTTCGCCGACGGCCGCCACCAGCAAGACGACATGACCGGCATCGTCGTCAAAGTGGTCGAAGCGTAGTCGCCACACGGTCCCGCTCTGCCGGCAACGCGTGCAAAGTCGTGACGGGTTTCTTGTCGCAGGGATGTCATTTCATGTCGCTCTACTGTCTGGCCGGTCGGCGATGTTGCTTGATCTCGGCTTCGCGGCGCTCGGCTTTGGCTTGAAGTTTGGCGACGACCTGCGGTTGATCGGCGACGACGTTTTTTGGGCTCTCCGCCATTCCTGTTGGCCCGCAGAAATTAGCCGCAGGGCGCTAGCCCCGGTTAAGCGAAATCGAACCGGGGCTAGCGCCCTGCGGCTG
>JAYTXB010001025.1:0-1170 GCA_043743205.1 Schlesneria sp. | reverse complement strand
TACATCAGCCGCAGGGCGCTAGCCCCGGTTCGATTTCGCTTAACCGGGGCTAGCGCCCTGCGGCTAATTTCTGCGGGCCAACAGGAATGGCGGAGTGCCAGAAAAGTAACCCGCAGCGTCAGCGAGGGATGCTGCCTGTTTCATGCGACGCCACACTCCCTTGCTGACGCTGCGGTTTTCTAAATTCGCTGCCACTGGATCATCGCATGCGATCCAAAAAAAGGACCGCCTTCCGTTGGAAGGCGGTCCTTATTGTTTATGAGTCGCAAGCGTTTGTCCGCTCAGTTTTCGTCTGAGTAAACCTTCGTCACTTCTTCGCGGATGACCGGTTCGGTCAGCCCACCGCCGGTCATGCGGACTCGCATCCGGTGACTTCCTTCCTGCACGCCTTTGACGTGAATCTTGTAGGTCGCTTGTCCGCCGGGGGCGACTTGTTCGAGCGACTTGAACAGGATTTGTCGGCCTTCCACGATCGCGTCCACAGGGGCCTTCGCGGTGATGAGTTCCATTCCGGCAGGCAATTCGCAGACGATCGACACGCCCGAGGCTGGCTTCGAGCCTTCGTTCTTCAGGCGAATTTCGTACATCGTTTCGACACCCGTTTCGACGGGATCGTCGAGGTCCACCAGTTCCATGGTGAGGGCCGCGACACCATCGACTTTGGTCTCGATCTTCGCTTCGGCGCGCACACCCGAGTCGGACAGGACGGCCACGGTGTGAGCGAAGTTACCGAGCGTGGTCGCGTTCAGCTCGCACGTCACCTTGGCATTCGCACCCGGTTCGAGCCGACCGATGAACCATTGCACGCTCTTGGTCGAAGCGTCGTATTTGCCGCTGCGATCGGCCGAGACAAACTTGAATCCGTCCGCCACTACCTGCGAGACGCGGATATTGTTGTTGGCGACGCTGCCATCATTGCTGACGGTCAACGTGTACTTGGCGTTGCGTCCCTTGTATCGCAGGCCCGGTCCATCGACGGCGATCTTCAGGCTCGGAGCGATCACGTTGACTTGAGCCGTGGCAGTGCCGCCCGCTTCCGAGTTGGATGTCGCGGTGACGTTGATCGTTTGTGGTCCACCTTTGATGGCGTCGAGACCGAGTCGCACCGTGCGGGTTTCGCCGGGGCCGATCGAGCCGACTTCCATGATGAGCTTCTCACCGCGTGAGCCA
>JAYTXB010001024.1:0-9402 GCA_043743205.1 Schlesneria sp. | reverse complement strand
TCGGGCCACTGTTCCAGTAGGCCGGTTTCGGTCGATAGTCCGTTGCGCTGCGGACCGAGAAACTGCGGCCACTCGTTTGCGGGAGTCTCCTGTGTTTTGGCTCCCGTGTTTGGCGCGGATGACGGTTGAGCGCACGCTCGCTCAGTCCATCCTGCGAGTACGAGACTGACGAGTGAGCCTGCGATCAGTGTGAACGTGAAGACTCGACGACCTGTTGATACGGACATCTTCAACACCTCCTTGGGTTCGATCCGAGACTGTTTGAACGAGAGACAACTTGCGGGAAAGATCACGGCAACGGCCGATCAGCGAGTTCGCGTAGAACCTGCTCAAGAACAAGATCGCGACGTGTAGGACGGGCACTCTTGCCAGTCCTGTTTTTAGGTTTCAGTACCATGTTTGCAAAAGCCGGACGGGCAAGAGTGCCCATCCTACGGGGTTGTTCTTGGCGAACACTGGCCCTCAGATCAGAGCGATTCACCGCCTCGTGCCGTACTGTTGTTCGTAGTACGAGCGGTACTCGCCCGACTTGATACGCGCGACCCAAGCGTTGTTGGCCTGATACCACTCGACTGTTTGCCGCAAGCCGTCGCGGAAGTTCATCTGCGGTTCCCAATCGAGTTCTCGCTTCGCCTTCGTGGCGTCGATGGCGTAGCGATGATCGTGGCCGGGGCGATCGGTCACGTACTTGATGAGCGTCTTCGGTTTGCCGAGTGCCTCAAGCAATGAGTACGTCAGGTCGAGATTGGTCAGTTCGCAGTTGCCACCGAAATTGTAGACCTCACCCGGCGTGCCTCTTCGCAGCGCCGCGTCGATCCCGCGACAGTGATCGAGGACGTGAATCCAGTCCCGCACGTTGAGACCCGTTCCATAGACCGGCAGCGGTTGGTCTTGCGAAGCGTTCGAGATGAAGAGCGGAATCAGCTTCTCGGGGAACTGATACGGCCCGTAGTTGTTGGAGCAGCGGGTCGTGATCGCGGGGAAGCCGAACGTGTGGAAGTAGGCTCGCACGAGGAGATCAGCCGCCGTCTTGGAGGCCGAGTACGGACTATTCGGTGCGAGCGGCGTTTCCTCCGTGAACTTCCCGTCGTCGCCGAGCGAACCATAGACCTCATCGGTTGAGACCTGCACGTAACGCGGTACGCCCGCCTGACGACAGGCATCGAGCAGCACCTGCGTCCCGACGATGTTCGTCTGCACGAACGGCCCGCTGTCGAGGATGCTGCGATCGACATGGCTCTCGGCAGCGAAGTGGACGACGGCGTCGATGTCGCCCGGCAGCAGCAGTCCGTTGAGGAACTCGCGATCGCAGATGTCTCCCCTTGCGAACTGGTATCGAGCCGACAACGCCGGGTCGCTGGCGATGTCGGCCAGGTTTTCCGGGTTCCCCGCATACGTCAGCTTGTCGATGTTGAGGATCGACAACTCGGGGTACGTGGCCAACTCCTGCCGAACAAAGTTCGACCCAATAAACCCACAACCACCCGTCACGAGGATGCGCTTCATGAATGTCTCTGTCTGGGGCGGTTCACGGATGCCGGGGGGAGATCACAGATACGCCGCCAGTTGCAGCCCCTTGATGAATTTGAAGTCTCTGACGTTCTTCGTGAGGAGTGGAACGTTGAGATGCAGGGCCGTTGCCGCGATCAGTCCGTCGGGGATGGCCAGTCCGTGACTCAGCCGGTACGTCTCAATCAGGCCGACTGTTGTCGTTGAAATCACGGTGTTAATCGGGACGATTTCAAATTGATTGAGGAACCGTCCGATCTGCCGCTGCTCCGCTTTATCGCGAGCACCGACGAGCAGTTCCATCTGCGTGACACAACTCACTCCGACCGACAAAGCGGTGAGAGTGTGATTCAAGAACTCGACTGCGTTGGCGATCCCGCGTCCCACGTCGATAAGGATGTCCGTGTCGAACAGCAATTCAACCATCGGATCGATCCCATGCTTGTTGGCGTTGGCTGCGAACCCACGCGGTGCTATCGGTCATGTCCTCGCGATCGCGCCACATGCCTACGAACGGCTGCCCGGTTCCCTTTCGTGTGCGAGGCTTCGCAGCGGGAGTCGCGACCGAACTCATCGTAGAGGAGGAACCGGAGCCGAGCGCGGCGACGAGTTCTTCCACCAGCTTCTTGGATGTTGGCGGCAATGCAGAAAACTGTTTCCAAAATATGTCGCGAGTCATGGTGCTCAATCCGGTGGCAACGGGAGGAGGTGTGAATTGTGGCTCAGTGTGGCCGTGTAAGACGGTTGCGGCAAGACGATTCTTGCCGCAAGTGACCTGCGTGTTGAGCCACTGACCTCACGGACCCTGTTCCGCTGTGAGACTCGCGGCGGGAGGCGTTTCCACGACGAGATCACTCGGGATGCGGGCCATGCTGGCGAGCTTGTCCCCTTCGTCCAAACGGATGATGCGAACGCCTTGCGTGTTGCGACCGATCTCGCTGATGTCTCCCGCGCGGACGCGTTGAATCTTGCCAACGGATGTCACCATCAACACGTCGTCTTGATCGGTGACGGCGAGAATCTTCACGACGTTGCCGTTGCGGGCGGTGGCTTTGATGTCTTTGAGGCCCTTGCCGGCGCGACGTTGACGACGGTAGCCCTTCACCGGGACATCGGCTTCGGGATCGGTTGCAGATTCGCTGTCGGTTTCATCGGCATCGGATTCTGTTGCGGCGGCGTCTTCGGCGATTGCCACGTCATCAGGGAGATCGCCTTCGGGAATAATCTCTTCGAGAACAGCGGCCTCTTCTCCTTCAGCCACACCGGTCCCGATGGCCGTTCGTTTTCCGAACCCGTTCTCACACACGGTGAGCAGGCTCATCGAAGGATCGGCGAGGACCATGCCGACGATGGTGGCTCCCTTGGTGAGGTTGATTCCCTTCACCCCCGAAGTGTTGCGGCCCATGCTGCGCGCGTCGGACTCGGTGAAGCGAATGGCCATGCCGCTCGACGTGGCCAGCAGCACATCTTGGCCGGGCGAGACGATCATCGCTTCGATCAGCGCGTCTTCTTCGCGGAGGTTGATCGCGATGATCCCTCCCTTTTGCGGACGCTTGTACGCCGACAGCGGCGTCTTCTTCACGAGGCCGTTCTTCGTGGCCATCATCAGGAACCGCGTTTCGTCGAACTCACGCACGGCGACGCACGCACTGATGCGGTCGCCCTCGGCCAACGCCAACAGGTTGACGAGTGCTCGCCCCTTGCTGGTTCGGCTTTGCATCGGCAGGTTGTAGACCTTTTCCCACAGGACTTTGCCCTTGTCTGTGAAGAAGAGGAGCCAAGCGTGAGTGCTGGCCACGAACAGGTGTTCGATGGCATCTTCATCGTCCGCCTTGGCCCCGGTGATGCCGCGACCGCCGCGATGCTGAGACTGATATGTGTTGAGCGGCATCCGCTTGATGTAGCCGCGTTGCGAGAGCGTCACGACCATCGGCTCTTCGGTGATGAGCGCTTCATGATCGTAGTCACCGAGTTCCTCACCGGTGATTTCGGTGCGCCGCTTGTTGCCGTACTTCTCTTTGATGGCAAGCATGTCGTTGCGCACGACGGCCTGAATGTGAACTTCGTCCGACAACAGGTAGAGATGCCCCTTGATGTCGGCGAGCAGCTTGCCATGTTCGTCGCGGAGTTTCTCACGTTCGAGGTTGGCGAGCGAACCGAGCTGCATCGAGACAATCGCCTCCGCCTGATTGGCCGACAGCGTGTAGTGGTTCTTCGTCCCGTATTCTTCTTGAAACATCTCGAAGGCATCGTCACCGACCGCGCGCTTGATGAGTGGCCCCGGCACTTCGATCAGTTGCAGTCGTTCTTTCGCTTCGGCTCGACTCGGCGAACTGCGGATGGTCGCAATCACTTGGTCGAGATCGATCTGAGCGATGAGCAGTCCTTCGACGGTGTGCTTTCGTTTGCGAGCCTCACCCAGCAGGAACTCGGTGCGCCGACGAATGACCGTCACGCGATGCCGAATGAACTCAACCAGCATTTCTTTCAGCTTGAGCAGCTTGGGCCGGTTGCCGACCAGTGCGAGCAGAATCACGCTGACTGTCGATTGCAGCGGCGAAAACTGGAAGAGTTGATTGAGGACCGTTTCCTTGTCTGCATCCCGTTTGATGGCAATGTGCAGGCAAGTCTGCCAGGCGGGAAGGGTGCGGTCGGTGAGGTCCGTGACGCGGCTGATCCCTTTGATCCGCTCGTCCTTCACGAGTTGCTCGATCTTCTCGCGGATGCGGTCGCGCGTTTCGAGATGCGGAATCTCGGTCACTTCGATGATGTCGGTGTTCTTCTCGGTGATGAATCGCGTTCTGGCCCGCAGCGTCAGCGTCGATCGTCCGGTCATGTAGGCCTGACGGATTCCGAGTCGTCCACAGATCACGCCGCCCGTGGGGAAGTCCGGGCCGGGCATGACTTCGAGCAAGTCGTCGAGCGTGCTGTCGGGATCGTCGATCAGGCGGATGGTGGCATCGCAGACTTCGGACAGGTTGTGCGGCGGGATACTCGTCGCCATGCCGACCGCGATACCGTTCGATCCGTTGACGATCAGGTTTGGAAACCGGGCGGGCAGGACGACCGGTTCGCGGTTCCGCTGGTCATACGTCAGGACGTAATCGACGGTGTCTCGCTTGAGGTCGTCCAGCATTTCTGACGCGACCGCCGAGAGGCGCGCTTCGGTGTACCGCATCGCGGCGGGAGGCATCCCGGCCAGCGAACCGAAGTTCCCCTGCTTGTCGATCAAGACCTCGCGTTGGTTCCAGTTTTGAGCCAGTCGCACGAGCGTCGGATAGATCGAGCCGTCACCATGCGGGTGATAGTTACCACTGGTGTCGCCGCAAATTTTGGCGCATTTGACTCGCCCCGAATTTGGCCCGAGGCTGAGATCGTTCATTGCCACGAGGATGCGGCGCTGCGAAGGCTTCAGCCCATCGCGCACGTCCGGCAACGCGCGACTGATGATGACGGACATCGCATACGTGACGTAGCTCGTCCGCATTTCATCCTGAATGGCGACATCGACGACACGTTCGTTTGAAGCGCCTCCGGCAGCATTCGGATTGACGGGAAGATTGGGATCGTTCGGGGTTCCGTCACCTTGAGACAATCGCGGACTCCTTGAGTCGTGAAGCACCGCCGCGCCCGATCTGCCGAAGCAATTTGTCGAGAGGAAACGCGGCTCATTGAGCGACCACGGACGGCATCAATGTCATCCGTGGAAACAGGCGTAGGACGGGCGGAATGGTACTGGAAACGGGCCGTGTTCTCAACGAAGGGCCGGTCGCGACAGAGATTGGAAACCCCCTGTTTTTGTAGCACTCGGCGGGTTCAAGTCGAGTTTGTTATGCGCCATGCGGGAGGGAAGGAGACATTTTTAGAGCTGGTGTTTGCGTGAAGGGGAGACTCCTCGGCGGAACCCGGTAAGGGAGTCTGGGGTGGAGTGGTTTCAAGTGCCGTTGCCGGAAGTCGAGCAGCAGTTAGGGTTGGAACATCTGGATTGTCATAGCGATCGGTGGGCGAGGCAGCCGAGGTGGGCGTTGTGGCTACTTCATAGCGGGCGTTAAACCTCGCGCGGCCCAAAGTGAGACGTTTAGGGGCTGTGCATTTGTTACTTCCGAGAGACCTTGGGAGTGATGGTGTAGTTTCATTGGGGGCAGATGTTGTGGCGTTGAAGTTGGATGCTTTTGAATTCAGGGGCCAAGTGTCAGTCAACGGTAGTCACCCGAGTGGTTGCGTGGTGACAAAGTGTCAGTCAACGGTAGTCAGTGTTTCAGGTGTTGTTTGTGTGTCTTGTAGTCGATGGTTTTGATCTTGGGGTTCACGGCGTCGGAGCTTGAAGCAGGTGATCTCGCCGCGGGTGAGATTGACTTCGCAGCGGACCAGCCGGTGCGGCTAGGTGGCATCGAGTGGGAAGGTGTGTCCGAGCAGACCGACGGCTCCCTGATCGTTCGTGCGGCGGATGAAGATCACGGTGCCTCGCAGCGATCGGTGAGCGTCGAAGGTCCAGTTGTCGGGGAAGGGACGGCGGGCCGGAGCATCCTGGATGCGGCTGGCCGAACGTGGATGCGTGGCCTTCACAAAGCGATCGGATTGTTGCCCAACATCGCGGCGAGACTCGAAGGAGAACCGTCGCCAGACCTTCTGCTGCCACCGTCCGTTGTCGGCTTCGATCGACGCCTGAAAGCCGTTCTCGCGCGGCGGTGCGAACACCGGGGTCACGTTCAGTTGCAGACACATTCGCGTGACGCGGCCGAACGTGTCGGGATGCACGTGCGGTCCCTGAAAGACGGTGTCGTTGTCGAACTGCATGTACCCCGGCAGGCCGTGCTCTCGCCAATGCCGTTCCAGCGATTTCAGCACGGAATCTGTGTTCCAGCACGCTTGGACGAAGCTGTTCGTCAGGCCGCCATGCAGACTGATCAGGTTGAAGACCTCGACCTGCTGGCCGCCGCGAATCACCAGTCCTTCGACCAGGTCTCCGCTGTCGAGTTCCGCTTTCCGCTGCGCCACGCGCGGCAGATACCAGCCCGGCGGCGGTGGCGGCCGACGCACGCGCCGCCGACCGTCCAGGGCACCGCGTCGCGCCAGGATACGGCCGACAGTCCGCAACGAAGGAACGCTCTGCAGACGATACTTCTGCGGATGTTCGACCAGTTCGCGCCGAATCGCGGCGGCTCCAAACTCGCCCAGCGCACTGCTCTTTTGCAACCGGAGACGGACCTCCAGGATCACGTCCTCGACCGAGCACGAAGTGGCCTGCTCGGCACGTCGCCCACCGCACGGACGGTCGCTCCAATCCACACGATCCAGTCGGGTGTCGCCAGCGCGTGTCACCCACACTTGAACCGTGCGCAGACTCACACCACAGGCCTTCGCCACCGCACGCATCGACGCGCCACGACGAACCTGCGTCACCATTCCACGACGCGTTTGCTCCACAGACTTTTTGAGTCATCGACTTCCCCAGTGAAAGAATTTCCTTCTACCACTGACTACCGTTGACTGACACTTGGCCGATTATCCTGTGACTGTTTCTAATTGATCCTGTCCTGTTTCTTGTCCTGTTTGAACTCGTTGAGTTGTTTTATCTTCTATTGGTTCCACTTCTCTCACTTGTTCTTTTCGTTCTTCGTCTTCATCTGCTTCATTAGGTTGAGCGTGTTGCTCGATTTCTGTGGCGGCAGACGCCAAGACGGTTTGGTGCGGCTCCGACTGTAGCTTTGCAGGTCTGTCCGAGCAGATTGGGTGTTTGACAGCAGTGGCTGTTTCGACATCCGCAGCAGCTTCGGTATCCCCGTCACCATTTTCACATACCTCACTCGTATGTCCTCGTATGGCTCAGACTCAATGCTGAACGTTGGCTTGGGCCGAATCCGAACCCAAGCACGAGGCACGGTCGGCAAACGAAAACAGCCCCGTACTCCAGAAGGAACACGAGGCTGCTGTGTTGTTCGTCAATCACACTCCCGGATCAGTCGGTGGAATCGAAGTTGAATCCTTCGACATCGTCCGGCCCGATGGTGCGATCTGACTTTGTTGCCGCCCAGGCGAACATGTGGATCAGATACCCGACTCGCAGTTGAGTCCGTTTGATCATCGCAGGGATGGTCACCTCCTCCTGAAGAATGGTGATGTTCCATTCTTGACTGCGAGCAACTATCCATGGGTAAAGGTCATCCGGATGAGGAAGTGCCGTGCCCACTTTGATGGGAAACCGGCCCCGCATCTCTTTAGACATCCGTTCAGTCCACCCTCCTTTTTTGGCCCCTTGGGTCCGCTTCAGGGAAATGGCGGAAGCCACCCAAGTCGCTTGGGTTTCATCGATCACCTTCAGCATCATGCCTTCGAGTCGACGGCGGCGAAGGGCCGCAATCTCGTCGAGGTAGACGATGACCTTGTCGCCATCCAGTTTGCCCTCGTACGGAAGTTCACGTAGTTCCTCTGAGGTCACATTCTCGCAATCGATTGGAATGAGCGAGTACTCGCTTCCACAGAGGTTTCTAAATACTCCCCAAAGCTCTGTCGTACCGTCACCAATGGCTTTGCAGGCCCCACATACTCCACATGGGTCATGTGTGACCGTCCGGTCCATACAGACGAGAGCTCGAACACCGAGGCTAATGGTGCGGGTTTTCCCGGTTCTACTCATACCCGTGAACAGGGCATTGCAGGGACCGTTTGCGAGGAAGTTCAGCCAGACCTGAATCATCGCCGCGTTACCTGCAATCTCTGACCATCGTCGCGGGAACCAACGTTGAATCCATTTTGGACTTGGTGACCAGCTCATTTTGCACCTCCTTTCTTCGTGGTGGCAAGGGTCTTCAGATCGCTGGCTCGGTTGGATGCCTTGGGGGGATCAGCTCGAAATTCACCGTCAGCATCGTCAGTTGACGGTAAGGCCATACCACGCATTGGAGTTCCACCTGACGATTGATCTGACGATGTGTTCGTGGAACCGTCAGCCATCGCTTCCTCGAATTTCGGCTCCTTCTGGAACGACTCCAGCCGTTTCAGCGAACAGTGACTGCCGCTCTCCTTGTGTTCCATCACCACTTCAACACCATAGCCCCGCAGAACCGGAATCAGTCGGACGAGCTTTCGACTAAAGATGTTGGTGAAGATCGGAACCCCCTCGGACGAAGACAGGCATCCCTCCTTCTGAATCTTTTGCAGACTTTGAACCAGGATGACCGTCTGGTTCGAGAATTCTGGCTCACGATTCATCAGGGCAAGGATCGCTTGAACGATCACGTCCTCGTCGGTTTCGGCAGTCTCCGGCTCCGTCAGCCATCGACCTCCCTTCCGGCACTCCTCACGGATTTGGGCCATCAGGAAATCACGCTCGTTGGTCTTCAGGATCGCTCCATTGCTGATCTCGTAGAACACCGAGACCAAGAGATCCTGAAACCTCAGACTGTCGACCGGCCACTCCGTCTGGAACCCATCGTTTGGGATCAAAACGGTTGGCTCCAAGTGAGTGTTGAGGAAGAACTCAACCTTGTCCTCCTGCAACTGTGTGTAGATGTCCGTCCACTGGGCATCACTCGACTTCGGCTTCTTACTCATGACATTTTCCTTTTTGTGAGGGGGTCCTCGACGCTCGCGGTCGCGTGACGATATGTCAGGCTGAAGACAGCAAGTTTCCGAGTTCTCACACCTGTGGAAGGGGGGCGTCAGGGCAAGCAGTCCCAAAGGGGCGGACGTGACGCAACTCGTGTGACACAAACGTTGTGCGAGTCCAAAAGAATTTTTCACGCTATTCAAACGCCACCAAAATCTGACTAGGCAGTTTTTTGGGGACGCAGCCTCCAAGATTTCTTGGAAAAGTTGCGGAGCCTTCCATGAAGGCAACACGCGGGTTGGGCTACCGGAGGGGGAGTTGCAGCTTGCAAATCACGCTCATGG
>JAYTXB010001023.1:0-2063 GCA_043743205.1 Schlesneria sp. | reverse complement strand
CGCAAGAAATATCTGCGCGGCAACACCAGCCAAGACTTCCGAAGTCTCAAAGACTTCGGAAGTCTGTCGAGCGCGGTTTTCATTTGGGATCCGTATGAGTCGCTTGTCGATGACGATTGCCGGGCAGGTTTGGAACCTGCCCGGCTTTTTTTGTGCTGAATCTACCAGCCGAACGAAAGCGGAGACCTTCGGTCAGGCGTTTCGGCGGGGTCGGGAGACCCGCGCTGAACGTCGGACGCTCACAACGGGATCGTTCCGTTGGAAGGCTTCTGCCAGACGCAGTCCACGTAGTAACGCCGCTTGCCGTTCACGGTCTCTTCGACAAGGCCGTGAATGTCGGTATCGAAACCGGGGAAACGTTCGTTGAACATGCGGGCAAACTTGAGGTACTCAACGATCGTCTTGTTGAACCGTTCGCCGGGGATGAGCAACGGAATGCCGGGCGGATACGGCGTGAGCAGCACGCTGGTGACGCGGCCTTCGAGGTCGTCGATCTCGACGCGATCGATCTCGCGGTGCGCCATCATGGCGAAGGCATCGGACGGCTTCATCGCGGGGTCCATTGCGGAGAGATACATCTCAGTTGTCACACGCGCCACATCGTTCGCTTTGTAGGTGTCGTGAATCTGCTGCGACAAATCCTTCAGACCGATCCCTTCGTACTGCGGAAACTGCTGGCAGAACTCGGGGAGGATGCGCCACATTGGCTGATTCTTGTCGTAGTCGTCCTTGAACTGCTGGAGCGCGCTCACCAGCGTGTTCCACCGGCCCTTGGTGATGCCGATCGTGAACATGATGAAGAACGAGTACAGCCCGGTCTTCTCGACGATGACGCCGTGTTCAACGAGGTAGCGCGTCACGATGGAGGCTGGAATCCCAGACTCGGCAAACTTGCCCGAGACATTCAGGCCGGGCGTGATGACGGTCGCCTTGATCGGGTCGAGCATATTGAAGCCGGGAGCGAGGTTCCCGAAGCCATGCCACTCGGCGTTGGCTTCGAGCAGCCAATCATCGCGTTCGCCGATCCCTTCTTCGGCGAGTTCCACTGGTCCCCAGACTTGGAACCACCAGCCTTCGCCCCATTCGTCTTCGACCTTGCGCATGGCTCGACGAAAATTGAGTGCTTCGTTGATCGACTCTTCGACCAGCGCAGTCCCACCGGGCGGTTCCATCATCGCCGCCGCCACGTCACACGACGCGATGATCGCGTATTGCGGCGAGGTCGAAGTGTGCATGAGGTAGGCCTCATTGAAGACGTTGCGGTCGAGCTTCTGCGTCTCGGAGTCGCGCACCAAAATCTGCGATGCTTGTGAGATGCCCGCCAGCAGTTTGTGTGTCGAGTGCGTCGCAAAGATCATCGACTCTTTCGGTCGCGGTCGATCTTTGCCGCCGATGGCGTGCATGTCTCGATAGAACTCGTGGAACGTCGCATGTGGCAGCCACGCTTCGTCGAAGTGCAGCGTGCCGATCTGGCCATCGAGCAGTCCCTTCAAGGTCTCCACGTTGTAGATGATGCCGTCGTAGGTACTCTGCGTGATCGTCAGGATGCGCGGCTTCCGATCGGGATGTTTGGCCTGAGCTTCACGGGCAAACGGGTTGGCCTCGATCTTTCGCTGAATGCTTTCCGGCGTGAATTCTGACAGCGGGATCGGGCCGATCAGACCGAGGTGATTGCGAGTCGGGGTCAGAAAGACCGGCACGGCTCCCGTCATGATGATCGAGTGCAGGATCGACTTGTGACAGTTGCGGTCCACCACCACGATGTCACCCGACGCGACCGTCGAGTGCCAGACCATCTTGTTCGAGGTCGAGGTACCGTTCGTCACGAAGAAGCAGTGGTCGGCGTTGAAGATGCGGGCAGCGTTGCGTTCCGAAGCGGCGACCGGTCCGGTGTGATCGAGCAGTTGCCCGAGTTCTTCCACGGCGTTGCAGACATCCGCCCGCAGCATGTTCTCACCGAAGAACTGGTGAAACATCTGACCGACGGGACTCTTCAAGAACGCGACGCCCCCCGAGTGACCGGGGCAATGCCACGAGTACGAACCGTCGTTCGCGTACTCGAC
>JAYTXB010001022.1:0-8547 GCA_043743205.1 Schlesneria sp. | reverse complement strand
GTCGGCTCCCGTGATCTGGTGGATTGTGACCGAACCCCAAATCAAACCGACATGTTCACTTCCTCTCAACCCTCAGCACGCATTAGTCGGATGAACCGGATTAGTCTGGCGGAAGAAATCTTGAGCCCTCTTCCTCACACACAAAGTGAGTCGAAGACGTTCGGCTTGTTACCGACTTCTGTCCAGAGTCCCCCATCCGGGAACAGCCGCCCGAGTGACGATTCTCGGCAGAGGCAACTCATCAACGTCGATTTGCCAACCCCCGGAACGCCGTGCATGGCAACGACGCCAACTCCCGATTCCACGGCGTTGCTGAGCTTCCCATGAATGGCTTTTAGATTGGTATCGCGACCGATCAGCTTCAATCCGGTCGGGGGGGCGGTGACGTGAAACCGAAACGGTTTCTCAGACTCCTGCCACTCACTGATATCGAGTTCTTCGAGAGAAACGGACTCGTCCGAGTTGCCTGTTGCGAGCGTTTCAAAAGTTGTCCCCAAGGCTGTCGCAAGGATGTGCAGAGTGGTCGGATCGACGGATTCGCCACGTTCCGCTTTCTGCACGACTCGTAAGCTCAGCCCCGCTTTCGAAGCAAGTGCTTCCTGTCTCAATCCCCTCTTCTCTCGCATAGCAGTGAAGACGGGACCAATCGCGGTGACACTGATCCGTGGCATCGTGCGTGTTCCGTGCGTCAAGTTTGTTCAATCGTGCGGGGACTATACATGCCCCCAGCCTTACCGTTCGCTCTGTTCACACAACGTCACTTTGACGAGTGACTTTTGCCTAACGAAAGGGAGCGACGATGAAAACTAATGGTACGAAGTCAGCCGAAGTTCTGCGAAGTCAACAGATCAGTGGAGAGGAACGGTCCTTTAGCGACTCATGGCATCAATATGCCTTTGGTGGTCAACGCAGTGAGGAGGCAATCAACGCGATTGCGTTTCATCCGTGGTACTTGCGGGTGCAGGTGGGACGGTTGCGGTGTTTTCAGGTTGGGGAACGGGAGGATGCGTTGCATGAGGCGGTGGTCTTGTTTTCCGCCCGTCTGAAGAAGAATCCCACGCTGGGGCTGGCCGAGGGAATGGACCACATGTTGGCGGCTCACGTTTGTCAGCATGCACGAAGTATCGCGAGCAGCCTTTATCGGCGTCGAGCCGAACAGACTAAGTGCATCTCGTTGGAGCAACATCCCGTGGGGAAGGAGCCATCGGTTGCCCACTCGAGCGTGGTGATGCTGATTGAGGAATTCCACGAGATGCTGCGCGATGACGAATGGTTCGTCTGTTTGATGCGGTATCGGATGGACTGGGCTTTGGCGGACGTTGCGGCGGCATTGGGGACGACGGTCTATCAGGTGCGGCAGGCTCAGGATTCGTTACGGAAGCGGCTTGAGGCGTATCGGTCGTTGGCTTGAAGTTGCCGAGTTCTCTTCAAGCGACTTTCTGAAAAAAGCTGCAAGTTGTTCGCAACGAAGTCGGCGGCGAAGTGCATTCATGGGTGTCGGGGCGGGACAGCAAGTCGCCCAACGATGCGAGTGACGGATGCTCGCAAGCAACTCTGGTTGCCTTCTCATTTGTGCTCAGTCCGACTCGCAGAGTGAACCACGATTTTTTGCGAGTCGGACGTGGTGCGAACCATCTCCATCGGAGGAACGTTTCATGCCTATCAATGTTGTCATCAGCGATTTGGTGCCGAGCAGCGAATGCGAATTGACCGGCAAGACCGGTGAATGCGTAGGAGTGAAGCTCGACCCCAACTCGCCCGAGGCCGTCATTGGAATGAAGGAGTTGTTGCGACTCCTGCGCTTCCGCAAGACGCAGCAGGACAAGCTCGATGTTGCCACCATCGTTCAACCGCGAAAGGAGGTTTCTCATGGTTAAGGAGTTCGTCGTCAACAAGGTTGACACGTATGCGATTCAATTCAGCAGCCAATCCAACGGCACGTTCAAGATGTATGTCTTGCGAAGACCACCTGACCCCCATCGCGGAGGTGTCACGCAGAACCATGTTTTCGCGGATGGTTCGATTTGTGTGTCCGCTGGAAACGAACCACGACGGATGGATCGAGCGATTGCCATCGCTCATTTCTGGATGACGAATTACTCGAATTACATCCGCGATGCGAAGGGACGATTTGCCAACCACGGCGGTCGCGTCAACGTCTGAACTCACCGGTGCGGTTCGGCATCGGGAAGGGCATCGCCGATGTCGAAACCGCGTTCTGTTTTGATGCCCGTCACTTCTCAGGAGAACGATCATGACTGATCGGCCACGACCTGGAGTCGAAGAGTTGCCGAGCGGAACTCTTCACTGAATTTGAACAGTGTTTTTGACTCAGTACCGGCGGGGTGGTTCGTCCGCCCCGCCGGGCCTTTGTCGAACGTCATTCTTCTCTTTACAGGATTTACGTCCATGCTTCTTAATATCCCCAATCTCGACTACGCCCGACTGCCGCCATGCGATGAGTTCGGCCCGATCCTGTTGTCGGGAATTCAAAACGAACCACCTCGCAGGCGAGCGACACGAAGGGAGAAAGTTTCCTTCGAGCCGGCCCCACCGTACCAACGGCTTGATGCGAACGATTCCTCGCAACCGCATTTCCACCTGATGAAGTGTGTGCCATCGGCGTATCACAAGATGACCGATCACCTGTCATCTCTTGCCCCGGAGGCCGCCGGGATATTGCTGGGGCCGCGTGATGAGCCAAGTCTCGTCACTCACTTTGTCCCCGACGAACACGGGGAAAGCACGAACGCTTCGTTCCGGCTCGACGTGACCCGGCTCAACGAATGCCTCAAGACCGCGAAGGCGGCGGAATTGGCATGTCATGGAATCGTGCATTCTCATCCCTGCGGCGTCACGCAGCCAAGCGGCGGTGACCTCTTCTACTTTCAGCAGTTGTTCGCCTTGCCGAACAACGACTCTTCGCACCCGTTCTTCGTCCCGATTTTCTGTGGGAGAACGCTCCATCCCTACGTCTACTTCAACGGTCAGGTCCAACCCGCGTTGCTGATGCTCGTGTGACAGGCGTTCCACGAAGTTCAGTCTCTTCTTTCCTCGAAAGGCTTCTCCTCATGCTTCCAATGAATTGGGAACGAATCGAGTCTTCTGTTGATATCCCAAGACTTGCCGATAAGACCGTGGCCGTCATCGGAGCGGGCGGCAGTGCCGCGTTGGTCTGTAATCTCGCGAGAACCGGCGTCACGTCATTCATCTTGATCGACTGTGACACCGTGTCGAACAGCAACATCGCCCGGCAAGAACATTATCCCGATCACATCGGACGACGGAAGGTTGGTGCACTCGCGGAAGCGATCCGCCGCATCAATCCCGATGCCCGCGTTCAGACGGTCCATCGCGACTTTCTCACGATCACCGACGACGAGGCAGACGAACTGTTTGATGAGACGGATATCTTCGTCTTCGCCGCCGACAACTTCAAGGTGGCGGCTCGTGGGAATGAACTCGCGTTGCGGATGAAGAAGCGAGCCGTGTGGATTGGTCTGTACGCGAATGGCGTCGCGGGAGAACTCGTCTTCTGGCATCTGGGCCTCGATTCATGCCTTCGCTGCTTGTTGTCCAACCGGTACGCAGCCCATGCGAAATCGAAGAACAATGTAAAGCCGCTTGATCCGACCAGTGACGGTTGCACGATTTTCGACATCAGTCTGATTGATGCCGTTGCGGGACAGATCGTGATCGGACTCCTGACGCAGGGTAGCCCGAATCGCTCCGGGCGGATCATCGACGAACTCGGCGACCGAAACTTCATTCAAATCCAGAACGACAGTCAGTTCGCGTGGAATGGCCGCTCACTCTTTCGCGAACAGTTGGAAGTCCCCATCGACAACGACCGGTTCTATTCCTGGAACACGCTCGTTCGCCACGATCCTTCGCCGCAACCGTGCCCCGATTGCGAACGATTTCGCGGTCATCGGTTCGTCAACGTCGAAGGCGTTTGTCAGCGGATCAAGCCGGAAGCGGCGTCCGCTCATCACCCCCGATCGAAGCCCGAGACGCTCACTGTTTGAAGGAGTGTTCAGCAATGGAGCTACTCGTCTTGGGCGGGTTGGTGGGCGGACTCTGTTGGCTCGCCCGTCATTGGCCGGTTCGCCTGCCGACATTCGCCCCTTCGCCGCGAGAATTGGCGCAAATTCAACGAACGGCCATTGCCCTGCAGCAGGAACAGCGACGGCAAGTGTTGTTACGGCAGCGACAACAAGTGCTCGCCGATCAACGGCGGCGGGTTGCCGCCCGCAACATGCAGGTCGCGATTTTGCAGATTGGCGACTCGCCGGACTTTCGCCGAGCGGCTTCCCATGCCGAGCTGGCCCGCGATGTCCCCCTGGAGTTCCGGCAACGGCAGTTCCGCCGCTTGCGACCGCTGTTGCTGCGGCATTTGGTGACCAAACTTCGAGGTGGTCAAACCGTGGAGTTGGCCACCGCAGGCTTGGTTGATTTGGTGACCGCACTCGGCATCGCGGAATACGAAGCCGAATACCTCATTCGCGAGGCAACGACTTCAAATCATTCCCGTGCTGCAACACCAACCACATTCACGCAACAGTCCCAGCAGTGGCAGTCCGAACTTCGGCAACGGTTGGAAGCCATTCAAGGGCTGACTGACGTTGATCCCGATTTGCGAGAACAGTTGATCGAACAGGAGCAGCAGCGATTCCGTGAGCGGATGACCCATGCTGGCGAACCGACTTCAGCCAATGAGCGTTTGACGATCTAGGAATTGGCCATGCCCCCGCAAACACCGCCCCACCTTGTTGGACTTCGTCGTGGCGCGATTCCGTCGCCGGAAACGCTCTTCGCGGAGAGTGCGGCGGGCATCGCCATCACCGGTGACAGTGGTGCAGGCAAGTCATCGTTCCTATTGGGCCTCATGCGGAGTGTCGTCGCGCAGGGGTTTGGAATGACTCTGTTAGACCCACACGGTGACCTCGCGTCCGACTTGGAACGGCATTGTGCGTCGCTACCCGACCGCATTCGATCCAAGATTGTCGTACTGCGGTTTCACGACACCTCGTGTTTACCAGCGTTGAACCCGCTGGCCGTCGATGCCATCGCGGGAGATGAGTTTCGTCGTCGTGCCCTGATCTCATCAAAGGTAGGTCACGTCGCCAAAATCATGCTCCATGCGTGGGGCGAATCCGGCACGTCTAGCCGACCGACGCTCGCCAAATGGTTGAACCGCTTCCTCACGATGCTCGCTCGTTGCGGACTGACGATTCCCGACGTGCGGCACTTCTTCGACACCAACAGCCCGGTCTATCAGGCCCTCACCGAGTCGGCTCCCGACTTCATATCGCGGCTGGAAATGGAACAACTCGCCGACCTCAAACCTCGCGAACGCGAAGATGAGATAGCCTCGACCAAGAATCGCTTCTTGGGCTACTTGTCCAACCCCATCGTCGAATGCGTCCTTGGCTCGCCAGACAGAGCGTTGTCGTTTCGAGACCTCATTCAACGGCAGGGTGTACTCATTGTTGACCTGTCGCGTGGCGGCGTGCTGCGTGACGAAGATGTGGAAATCTTCGCCAACCTTGTCCTGCATGAAGTGCTGTACGCCGCCTTCAACATGCCCCGACACGAGCGAGTCCCCCACTTCGTATTCGCTGATGAGCTTCCCGTCTTTGCCAGCTCGTTCGACCTCATCACTTGGGCGCTGACGCAGGTCCGCAAGTTCAAACTCCGATTTTGCTGTGCCTTCCAAGGGACGCAGCTCTTCGAGGAACGGACCGAGGATCGTTTACTCAATGCGTTGATCGGCCAATGCAATGCTCACGTGATCTTTCGTCAGAAGAACCCCGTCGATGCCCGGTTCTTCGCCGACATCGTGAGCCTGCCGTCCGCCGATCCGTGGAAGGTGAAGCATGTTCTCACAACGCCCCAGCAGTACCAGGACGGTCACGACCTTGTGACGCTTGTCGATGAGGCCGAGAACTGGAGCGACGCGACGCAGGACGGGACCGGCGAGAGCACATCCTCATCGCGGACGGAATCGAACTCGACCGGCTCGAATAGTTCGCGGGGCGTGACCCGCACGGACAACATTCAGAACGATCCCCTCTTCCAAATCGGTCAAGCGGTCTCGCGGGCAAAGTCGGACACGACGGGGACTTCCCTCAGCCAATCGACGGCTCGCGGCGAATCGCAATCGACGAGCAGCAGTTCCTCGACGACAGCCAGTCGCGGCGGCGGCCGAACGTTCAAACAGTCGCTCGTCCCTCGCATCAAGACCCGCGACGTGGTCAGCAGCGTGCAATTCTTGTCTCTGGACGAACAAGTCGCCCAAATCGCCAGCGAAATTGCACGGCTCCCCATCGGCTCGGCTCTGCTGAACCTTGCAGGCCGCGTCGCACGAGTGAAGTTTCCGCTTCCTCGCGATCCGCTGGCGCGAACCCCGAAATTCGCGAGGAAGAAGGTCAACGAACTCACGCGAATGATTCACTCTCGTCCCGAGTTCCAATCCCCCGCCGAACGAACGGCCGCACGACTGCGGTTTGAGCGACGATTGATCGAACATCTGCATCGCATCGCCGCGAATGACGAAGCGAATCGGGCAGGACCATCTGTCGTGGTCCTGCCCAGGAGCCGTGACGAGAACGAACTGTCCATCTGAGCGACCGCCATGCCCGCCGTCCATATCCAACAACGCGACATCGACACGATGAGCCTGCTCGGCGAAGTCGGCCTGCTCGATACGCAACTGCTCCATTCGCGGTGCTTCGCAAACGTGTCGCTCCGTCGGTGTCAACAACGTTTGCAACAGCACGTCGCGCATGGGTTCCTTCGAGTTCACCGACTTGCCGTTTGGTGCGGCGACAAGACTGGCACGGTTCCCACAATCTTCACGCTTACCGAACGCGGGGCCGACATCGTGGAAGAGGCCACCGGTCTGCGCCCGACCCGCGTCCATCGGGCCGATCCCAAACCCGAAACGTTTCACCATCGCTTGGAAATCGTCCGCACGCGCCTCGCACTCGACGACGGCTTTCGTTCCCTGAACCTCGCGGTCCCCGAATGGATCATGGAACAAGACCGCCGCCCCGATGCCAAAGCCGACTCGCCACCATCCACACAGAGGAAGCTCTACCACGCCTTCCCCATCGGCAACCGAACCATCACGTGCCAACCCGACGCTGCCTGCCGTATGAGCATCCCCCGCGAATCCAGCACCGGCGTGATCGACCTCATCGCCTATTTCGAGATCGACCGTTCCACCGAACGCCGACTCCAAGTCGCCTCGAAACTTCCCGGCTATACCGCCCTCATCGAACAACGCGCGTGGCCCCGCTACTTCCCTACAGCCGCATCCGCGCCCGTTCGGCTGTTCTTCGTCTGCCTCACTCAGAAGCGGATCGACTCCCTACGGACGCACCTGGCTGACAACCCACTCGCGTCTATTTTGCGATTCGCCACAAACCGTGAACTGACGACACGGCATCCACTCACAGATGCCATCTGGCAGGACATCAGTAGCCGACGACGAGAAATCGTGCGCAAGGCAACCGCTCTTGCGCACTGACAAGCGAACGGGCAGTCTGTCCCTCCTGCCAACCACTGTGGCTTGGCAGGAGTTCACGACATTCGTTCATTCAGAGAAAGGTAACTCACATGGCCAAGAAATCCGCCGAACAGACCCCGGATCACGAGACCGACAAGCGAAAACCAGAAGCCGTCTTCCGTATCGGTTTCGTCAGTGCCTCCGTTTTCGCCCACGAAGTGGACTCCGACAACGGCAAGCGCACCCTCCGCTCGGTCAACCTTCAAAAGCGCTACAAGGACGGCGACGAAGTGAAGTACACGACTTCGTTCAACCTGCGGCGAGTTGCCGCAGGCCATGCGAGTCCTGCAATTGGCCCAACAACACGTTGAACAACGCGAAGCCAAACTGGATTTGAACGAATGACACCGTGACGGCGAGTCCACCTTGAGGGACTCGCCGGTTTTCGTTGCCGCAAATCACTCTCACTGACATCCACTTTCAAAGCGGCTCCGAGTACGAAGCGACTGTTCCCGTGTCCGTCCACGAACTGTTTTTACAAGCCACCGAGAATTGCCATGAAGAACCAAGAGGCGGGAACCGTCAATGTGAATGAGGCATACAGCAAGCGGGCTGTCATGCAGCTTTTGGGTATCTCACAGAAGTTCTGGGATAAGATGCTGGACGAGGGACTTCCGTACACAAATGTCGGTCACACACGTTGGGTGACCGGGAAAGACCTCATTGAGCATTTTTCTAGGAACGCAGAAAGGAAACGAGCATGAACCATCGTTCATTCACATCAAGGAGATACCCATGTCGCGCAGGCCCGAAATTGGCAACATTCAGCTTTATCCCAATCGTCCGTTGCGAGTGTCCGATCGGAACGGCTACGTCCTCAAGTTTTACTGTCCGATTCGCCATCAGCGAGTCCGCAAGAACTGCGGCACCCGCGACTGAGGTGCTGTCGATTTCACGGACAGTCGAACTCCTTATTCTGGAGATACTAGAACAGGGAACACGATGTCACGGAAAGTCGTTGAGAAGTTGAAGCA
>JAYTXB010001021.1:0-1988 GCA_043743205.1 Schlesneria sp. | reverse complement strand
AATGCTGCGACAACCGGACTGGTTCGGCGGAGTCCTCAGTCTGAATGGGCAGTTCCCCAAGATCGGCGAGTCACTCGAACACCTGCCCGAACTCAAAGATAAACGTATCCTGTTGGCCACCACGCTCGACTGCCAGACAACCAAGGTGGGTGACGTGGTCGCGACCGGTCGGTTGCTCTACGCAGCGGGGATGCTCGTCGGAACCCGCGTGTACCAAGACTCCGGTCGCAAGCCGTCGAAGAAGATGCTGCGCGACATCGACTCTTGGCTGATGGACGATATTTGTGCCGCGGATACGGCCGGCTTAGTCGCGTAGTCTGGCCACCACCGCACGAATTCAATGCACTTACCAGTAAATCAACCCGTCGCGTGAGCGAGGGATTCGTTCTGTTTGCGAGGTTTGAAAAGCTCGCTCGCTCACGCTGCGGGTTACTAACGTCAGTAAACAAAAGCCGCCCGGTCTGTCCAAGGCCGGGCGGCTTCGTTTTCGATCAGACTCTCCAGCCATGCCACGAGTCTCGACGCGTGACAAACGGCCTCCCTCTTTACTTCTTCTCGACAATCCAGATGTTGCGGAAGCGAACCGGGTCGCCATGGTCTTGCAGGTAGAGCGCACCAGGCTTCTCGTCATTGCGACCACCACCGGGCGTTGACTTCAAATTCAAGCCATCATGGATGACGACACCGTTGTGCTTCATGGTCACCCTACCGGGAGCGGTCACTTTTCCCTCGGCGTCGAACTTCGCAGAAGTGAAATCCACGTCGTAGGTTTGCCAACTCAGCGGAGGCAGGCACATGCTCAGTTTCGGCCGCGAGTTCTTGTAGATCCCGCCGCACTCGTTGTCTTCTCCTTCGAGACCGAACGAGTCGAGGATTTGGCATTCGTACTGATCACCCAAATACAGACCACTATTGCCGCGTTGCTGACCGGTCGCATACGGCATGTAAGGAGAGCGGAATTCGAGATGCAGCGTGTAGTTCTCGAAGACCTGTTTGGTGCGAGTCCCCACTCCCATGAGTCCCGCTTCGGCAGCCTTGCCGGGGTTCCACTGATCGACGTTGGTTCCGTCAAACAGGACCAACGCCCCTTCGGGAGGGCGCATTCCGAGCGACGGGGATTCACGATGAAGTCGCCTCAATTCACCCGATTTCTCGGCCTGCTTGAGAATGAGCGAACTCGTAACCAGCGTCGCGACAAAGTCACCTCCGCTCAGCGTTGTCGCGCCGTCTTTGGTCTCGCCGGCAACTTTATGCTTCACTTTTTTGTCGGCATCCCAGCCTGCACCGGGGAGACCGCCGGGATAGACGACCCCTTCAAACTTGCCGTTGCCGCGTGCGATGACCTGCACGCCGAACGCCTGATCAGCGACCTTCCCGATGTATTCACCTTGAAGTTGGAAGTCGGGACCAGCCTCTTTGCCGTCGAGGAACGCTTGTTTGGGATTCGGCTTTTCCTGCGACATCACCGGCGCAACGAAGACCAATCCCGTCATCGTTAGAGACGACAACAAGACCCATGATGATCTCAATATCCGACACATGCAGCACACTCCTTGATGTTTGGCCACGTAGGCGGACTCTCTCGTAACGAGCAACATTACTCGCCACAAATCTGGTCGCCACGAAGGAGTACACGGTAGCAGTCAGGCCAGCCAGCAGACAACCAGGTCACGCGTCGTCGTCAGTTCGGAGGTCGCTTTAGGCGAGCGGCAGGAACTGATTTACCAACCCACCGCGTGAGTTGAGAAGTCGCGCGATTCGAGGATTGAGGTTGTCTTCGCCCGTTGGGGCGAAATCAAGAATCTCGCAACAACTCCAAGCTTGAGCGAGCGAGTCGCTCGATGGATTCCCTCGCTCATGCTGCGGGTTCGTCTGGGGAAGTGAACTCATGCCGCTCGCCTAACAGCCCGTTGAAAAACGTAGGATGGGCATCTTGCCCGTCCGATTTCCCGCAGAAAAACGACGGCCTAGAAGGCCATCCTACAGTT
>JAYTXB010001020.1:0-3235 GCA_043743205.1 Schlesneria sp. | reverse complement strand
AGATCATGCCGCTCACGCCGGACCGCCGAGTTCCCGGACCAAGATTCTTAGAAACGGTTCGACATCCGTCACGAGGCCGATCGTTTGAAAGCTGCCTCGGTCGCTGAGCTTCGTCACCGTGGCCGGGTTGATATCGACGCAGACGGTCTTCACCCAGGCCGGAAGCAGGTTGCCGACGGCAATGCTGTGCAGAGTTGTGGCGATCATCAAGCAGAATGTGACCCCTTGAACCAACTCGCGCATGCGAGTTTGGGCCAACAGCGAATCGGTGATCACCTCGGGAAGCGGCCCATCGTCGCGGATGCTGCCAGCCAGCACAAAGGGGATGTTGTGCTGCAGGCACTCGTACATGATGCCGCTCGTCAGCAACCCTTGTTCGACCGCCTGCCTGATCCCGCCGAGACGCCGGACGCGATTGATCGACCTCAAGTGATGTTCGTGCCCTTCGTCCGTCGTGCCACCGTGCTGCATAGAGATTCCCAAGCTGGTGCCGAAGAACGACTGCTCGATGTCGTGCGTGGCGAGGGCATTCCCGGCAAACAGCACGTGAACGAAGTTGCTGCGAATGAGCCAACTCAGCAATTCTCGGCTCCCCGTGTGAACCACGGCTGGCCCGGCGACGACCAGTATCTTCTCGCTCCCCTGCGCCGCTCGACGCATCAGTTCGGCGATCTCGCGCACGGTGACGTGCTTCGGTTTCTCGCTCGACACCGTGCTATTCATGAAGCCGAACGAGTGCTTTCGATCCACGTCGCGTCCCACCGGAATGACGCGGGTGCCGAGTCTCCCCACGACGATCAAATCGCTGGACCGCACCTCGACCATCGCCACACAGCGTGCTCGCTTCGTCGCCCGATCCACCGCGATACCGCAGTCCATTTCCTGCCGCTCGACGCCGATCCAATGCCCCGCGAGTCGCACTTCGGTCGGTTCGTTCGTCGTCGCGTAAAAGCCTTCGGGAAACGCGCCGTCCATGTCAGCCGGCTCGAGTCGGCAGTCCTGATGTTGCACGGGCACTGCACCATGTTGACCGATTGCCGTCAAAATCTTTTCGAGACACGGCTCGGTGGGAGCCGAGACTGTCAGCCGGACATAGCTCGGGTCGTGGCGATTGTGACCGATGCGAATCTCGTGGCTTTGATACTCGCCGCCGAGGCTCGTGATTTCATCCAGCACCTTCGGCAGCAAGAGGCTGTCGATGATGTGACCGGACAACTCGATGTCCTCGTGAAATGCTGCTGGAGTTGGAACGGCAGAATGAGATTCATTAGCGTGACTCATGGTCGAGATTCCTTGAGTGATGTCTGTCTTGCGGCTCACCAGCGGACTGACGCAGAGTATCCCGGAGCGCAGAAACCGCAGGCGGTACTTATACCTCGCGCAGCCCACGGTGCATTGCCTTCTAACAAGCTGGCAACAGCCTGTCCCTCGTGAACGGGTTGGTCGCGGTGGGTGTCGCGATTAACTGAGAACTGTTAGCTTTTGGAAGGTAAAACAGTGTTCTTCGAGCGGCTGTTCCCCATCGGCACTGCTTCTCAGAGGACTCCGAAGCAGTGGCTCGGCTGGTTTGACTTTCCAACTTACTCGGCTCTTCGCCTTTGCTGAGAGCTCCTCGCTAACAGCTAGAAGCTTCCCCCTCGATGCGCCACGACAACCGACAGGCTGACGAACTTCGACCGATCCGCGTGCAGCGACATTTCACGGGGGCGGCTCCGGGGAGTGTGTTGATTCAGGCGGGGAGGACGACGGTCCTTTGCACGGCCAGCATCGACAGCACATTGCCACCGTGGAAGGCGGCCGCGAATCCAGCCGAAGCGGTGGGATGGCTCACCGCCGAGTACTCGATGCTGCCGGGAAGCACCTCGCCGAGAAAGAGGCGCGAGCGAGAGAAGATGGATGGACGCTCGACCGAGATTCAACGATTGATCGGTCGCAGCCTGCGGGCGGCGGTCGATTTCGCGGCATTGGGCGGTCGCACGATCACCGTCGATTGCGATGTCCTCGAAGCCGATGGCGGGACGCGCACGCTGAGCATCACTGGCGGGTTCATCGCTCTCTGCGACGCCATCGCCTCGATCAAACAGGAACTTCTCACTGATCGACCGGTCCTCAAGCAAAGCATCGCGGCGATCAGCGTCGGCGTGTTTGAGGGCGTGCCGATTCTCGATCTCGACTACAGCGAAGACAGCCGCGCCGAAGTCGATCTCAACGTGGTGATGACCGGTGCGGGACAGTTCATCGAAGTGCAGGGGACCGCCGAGGGACAACCGTTCGCGCGTGAACTGCTCGACAAACAGCTCGACCTCGCGGCGCGAGGCATCGCTCAACTCACGAAGCTCCAGCGCGAAGCACTCGAAGGGAACTGGCCGTTTGCAAACGTGGGGTAGCGGCCTGTTAGGCGAGCGGCAGGATTTGTCGAACCGCGCTGTGGGATGGGCACTCTTGCCCGTCCCGGCTGAAAGACAGAAATCCGGACGGGCAAGAGTGCCCATCCTACAGGGACATTTCTGCTTGCCGCGCGGAGTCTATCCACGGACGGCGAAGTCACCGATTGGCGGCTTCGTCGAGGTTCAGGATGACGCCGATCGTGGCTGCGAGCGCCGCAGTTTCTGATGGATTGAGCAACTCCGCATGCGGAGCTTCACCGATGTTCAGGACGTTCGCGGCAGAAGTGGGATCGGCGCGGAAGCGGTTGAGACGGCGCGTGTGACCCTCGACGAGTCGCTTCAGTTCCTCATCATTCGGCTCGCGAGAGAGTACGCCGCGGAAGGCCCACGTGAGACGAGACTCATTCGACGCGCCCCCTTCTCGCATGGCTCGTTCGGCGAGGACTCGTGCCGCTTCGAGGTACGTCACGTCGTTCATCAGGTTGAGCGCTTGCAGCGGCGTATTTGTGCGCGGGAGTTTCACGCGGCAGAAGTCTCGGCTGGAAGCATCGAAGATCGCGAGGCCGGGCGTCGTGACCGTTCGCTTTTGGAACGTGTAGAGGCTGCGTCGGTAGAGGCTCGCGCCGTGATCCTGCACGTAGATGGAGAACGGGCCGGGAACGGTCTCGGCGCTGAGTTCCTCCCACAAGCCGGACGGTTGGTACGGCTTCACGCTCGGGCCACCGAGTGACTCGACCAGCAGACCACCCGAGGCCAGAGCCGCATCGCGAATCATCTCGGCCGTCAGTCGGAAGCGAGGTCCGCGCGCGAGCCAGCGGTTCTCGGGATCGCGTGTCGCAGCGGCTTCA
>JAYTXB010001019.1:0-13234 GCA_043743205.1 Schlesneria sp. | reverse complement strand
TACTGTAGTCCCGTCGCTCCGCCGACGGGACGCCGCGTGTGACAAGGCTCGCGTCACCCCTCGGGGATCATTCGTTCGGACATCTTTCGGCCGGGATGTTCATCGAGGCGCGAGTGGCAATAGACGGCGGTCCACTCGGCGAGGCGGCGGCCCAGCTTGCGGCAGGCGGCGTGAGTTTCCTCGTCGCGCGGTTCCTTGGCGGCGATTGCGCCGTAGTGCAGCGTCAGGTCGCGGCTCACGTAATCGGTGACGCCGAACACGAGGAAGCCGAAATTCATCAGCACCGTCAGCAAACTCTGACAGGCCAGTTCCGAGCCGCCGCCCCAGCCACCGGACGAACTGAACGCGCAGGCGATCTTGCCGTCCACCTTCGCCCACTGCGGCATCATGGTCTCATCCCAAAACCGCTTCATCTTCCAACTGAGCAGCCCCATGTTCGTCGGGCTGCCGACAGCCAGTCCGTCGCACCAGACGACATCGTTTGCCGTCGCCTCGTCCACCGATCGCAGTCGAACTTCAGTCTGACTGATGCTCTCGGCCCCCTCCGCCACGAGTGCCGCCATCCGCGCCGTGTGACCGGACCGCGAATCGAACAGAACGAGAATCTTGTTCATGGCAGATTGGCTTTCATGCAGTGAGCGGATTGAGATCAAGTCATCTCGGGTCGGAATGAGAAACATACGGCGAGGTTGTTCCTTCACCTCGATTTACCGTTTTACTCTCTCCATTGCGAGTCTCACGAATCAATGTGATGAAAGGGTCGCCGCTGAAGCAGACTTCGTTGAAAAACGCGAACACGGACGAGTTGTCTGTCACTAACATCGGAGCCAGCTTGCCGGCCGTTGTCGTGTAGCTGAAGCCGCCGAGGACTTCGCTGCGACCGCCACCGCGCGTCTCCAGCAGTGTGCCGCCGCGTTCGGTTTTGTAGCCGAGAATCCAGAGGTCGCTGTGATCGTTGACGAGGTGCGTTCCTTCGTTTTCGACGTTGAGCTGCCTCGCCCAGACTTTTTGATTCTTCAGCTTCAGGTCGTGCGTGACGAAGTCCTCGAAGAAGAGTTCGCCCCCTTCCGCGCGGCTGGTCATTGTGAGATCGCAATCGGACACGCTGCGGAAGACGATCGTGCGCGGCGAGTCGATTTCGAGGCCGCCGTGGATGTAGGCGAAGTGTTCCAGCGAGACGACAGGGGACTCGCCGTCTGCGATGCGGAAGTCGGGTTTCGTGTTGCGGAAGTAGTCGATCGCGCCGCCGACTCCCACGACGTGGCGGACCTTGCCGCGAATGATGACGGTCTTCTGCAACGCATAACTGCCGGGCAGAAAAACCGTCGTCGCGCCGGAGTCCATCGCTTTCTGAATCGCGGCAGATGAATCGCGTTGACCGGTCGAGTCGGCTCCGAAGTCATCGACGTTGGCCCACGTTTTTGGATCGTCGATCAGCACTTCGGGCGGTTCTTTCACGGCCAGTCGCAGCGATCCGGGAGCCGCAGGAAACGGGCTGGTCGCTTCGTGTGAGCAATACTCATCGACGTTCGGTCCCTCGCTGCCCGGTTTGTCGGTGCCCGTGATCCGAAACGCCGCTGCAGAATCTGGCGTGACGACATCACCGAGTGCGCGGCCATAACCTGTGGTCGAGATATCGCGCAAGAAAATTCGCCCACCGTTGAAGTTCACGATGGCGGGCATCCGAGCGGCGTCATCGCGACCGGTCAGCTTCGCATCGATCAGGCAGAGCGTCCCGTAACTTTGGATCGCGGGAACGGCACTATCGCTGACGAGTCCTCGAATGCTGATCATCTGCCCTTCGTTCGTGAAGCCGAACTGAGTCTGCCCGCGCAGTGTGATGTGCTCGAACGTCTGGCCGTTGACCGCTCGCGCGGTACTGATGCCGCGTTGAAAGCCGACGACTTCGCAGTTTCGCACCAGCAACGGCCCGTTCATGTCGCGATGGCCAAAATCGAGTCCGACGACTCCGCTGTTCTTCGCTGCGACGAAGCGGCAGTTGCGAACGGCGCCGGAATTGTTCGAGTAAAACTGCAAGCCGATCGCACCGGCGTTGTTCTCGCCGACATCGAACGTCACATCCTGAATGTAATTGTGAAACCAGTCCGCCGACCCGAACCCGCCGCACCACATGATGCTCTGTGGCTGCTTCGGATCGGTGAAGGTGCCGTCCTTCAGTCGGATGATGGTCTTCGCAACGTTCTGTCCCTGAATAAAATTCTTCCCCCAAGCGTCCTTGCCCGCCGAGTTCTTCTTCGACCAATTGATCGTCTTCGAGACCAGATACGTCCCGGCCGGAAGATAGAGCAGCTTGTGTTGCCCCATCACGTCAGACAACGCTCGTTGCAATGGGTCGGTGTCGTCGGTCTGGCCGTCACCCTTCGCGAAGTACGGAGCCTGCGTGACATCAACGATGGCGTGACTCATCGGATACGCGATGTCGGTCTTCTGATCGAAGCTCGCTCCAAAGTCAGGGCCGTCTGCCGCGAATGATGCTCTCCACGCCAGACATGCCATCCCCACTGCGAGCCAGCAGACCGGTCGAAGCGAAAGCAAGAAAACGTTGCCGCGAGTCATCGATGAATTCCGTGAAAAGTCGCCTGTGAATTGAGACAGATTCGAGCGGCAGTCTCGTCGCCTTCCGAAACGCGAAGGGACCTGCGAGTCCATCACTCGCAAGTCCCCTCGGATTGAATCGTGGCCATCACGTGTCGTCACTCTCCGCCTTGTCGTCGTCCGCTTCAGGACTCATCGCCTTGATCACGCGGATCGAATGGCCGTCGTTGCTGAGTCGCAGTCTGAGTGATGAGCCTTTCTTGAGATCGCTCAGTTTCGCCGGTTTGCCGTCGAGCGTGATGATCGTTTCTGCGTTGATCGTGAAGGATTGCTTTGTCGGTTGGCCTTCGTCGTTCTCTTCGCGGCCGAACACGAGTTTGTTGCCATTGGCATCGACTTCGAGGAGTTCGCCGTCCACGAGTGTGTTTTCCGCCGCTTCGGCTTCGATGGCGTTGACCAGTTTGCCGTCGCGGCCGAACTCCAACGGAACCTGCATTCCCGGCTTGAGGTCACTTCGCGTCGCGGGTAGCCCGCCGATTCGCAGGATCGCGTCGGGAGCGAGTTCGACCTCCATCGGCTTGCCCGCACCTTCTTCTTCGTCATTCCCTTCGACGATCACAATTTTTCCGGACGCGGCAATCGACTTGATCGAAGCCTCGCGTATCGCTCCCTGCACATGAATCTCGTTCACGGTGCGATGATCGTTGCCGAGCCGTAACGACACAAACTGCCCTTCTTTCAAATCGGTGAGCTGTCCCGCTTCAAACGCGGTCCACACCTTCACCTGCCCCGACACATCGAGGTTCAGCAGCGTCCCGAACTCGTCCAGAGTGATCGTCACGGTCGAAGGCTTGCCCGCATGCACCGCAACAACTTGTCCGCGCAATCCCTTCTCGAATCGAGTCGGTTCGTCCTGCAACATGCCGTAGGCAATCGTCCCCGCCGTCAGCAGCGAGACAAGGCACGTCGCAACCATTTTCAGTTTCTCGAAGCCCATCATTTTCAAAACTCCTTGAGCCAGTGTGACGGCAGCGGGAACAGTCCCCGCCGCCAGCTTGCCTGTCGCAAATGCCCCGGCGACTTGAGCCGTGCCGGTGATGAGTGCCGTTGAACCCGCCGCCTGAGCCGTTCCCGGAATGAGCCACGCCGCCACCGCGACGGCCGACAACGTCAGGCCACGCTTCACGAGTCGCATGCGCAATTGCTCGCGACCGCGTTCGAGTCGATCTTTCACGGCTGCCGTCGTGATGCCCAACCGCGCGGCCAACTCATCCCGTCCGAGTCCTTCGACCTGACTGAGCAAGATGACCTCACGGAACTTGGCCGGCAGCCGCACCAGTTCCTCATCGAGAATCTCCGACAACTCATGCACGGTGGCCTGAGAACTCGGATCGCTCGTTGCGTGAGTTGTCTCAACGGCGGCCCGCGACTCCGCCGCCTGCCGCTCAACCTCATGCCGTCGCGCGGTCGAACCACGCAGCTTGAGCGAAGTCCGCCGCGCGGTGTCATGCAACCAACCGGCGATCGAGTCGTTCCATTGAAGTACCCCCGCTTTACGAGCCAGCACCAGAAACGTCGCTTGAAACGCATCTTCGGCATCGGCAGCGTGTCGCAACACACGCTGACAAACACCCATGACCAACCCGGCATGGCGCTGCACAATTTCTGAAAACGAGGTCTCGCATCCCGCTAGGAACAGACGGAGCAATTCCTGGTCGGTCTGTGCCACTGGAACAATGTCCCCGAGTGCTTTCGACAACGTGATTTCGTCAGAACTGCGGAACATTGGCGGGCCTCCCGATTCTCGTACAGCAACAGTTCCTTACATAGAATGCCGTCAACCAGATCGCTGGCGGTAAGAATTGTGCGAAATTGTAGCCACGACCTCGTTTCTCCCCTTTGCAGTCCTGATTTTCGAGGTGATTGATGAAGCTGGCTTCGATGGCTTGTGTTCGCCTGACGATCACCGTCGCGTTGGTGATGACCTACGGCGCTGGCTGCTCGGCGCAGGATCAGCCCGACTTACGACGACAACTGGCGGAGGCTCTTCAGAAGCAGGATTTGGTCGTTGTGCAAAAACTCGTCTCCGAATCGCGACGCAAACTCGGCGATCGGGCCGGAGTGCCGGAGGTTGCTGATGTGTTTCAGGCGATTCCAGCCAAGGGAAAGTGGTTGTCGAAAGAAGACGCGCAGCAAGCGATGGAGCGAATTCCCGAGCAGATCGACAAAGTGAAGTGGTGGAAGATCGGACTCGATCCCACGAAGCTCGATCCCACGAAGCTCGATCATGCGTTGCGAGAAGTCGGAGCTTTGATCTCGGCCTGCGTGCGAGTCCATGATGGGAAGGTCGGTGCGAGCGAGCGGTGTCTCGCGGAGGCTCGCGCAGCGGGCGACTTCCTGATTTGGGCGCAGGAACAAGCCGGGGCCGGTTGTTATCCGTTTCCGACTGCGAAGGGTGTGACGAAGGACAACGCCTTCGTTGCGGCGGAGCGATATCTGAAGCAGGTCGAGCGAGAAGGGCGGCTCGATCAAGTCGTGCGAAACGGCTGGGCCTTCGACGACACTGGCGACGGCGGGCTACAGTTCGACAACGGCGAAGCGGGCGTCGCGATGTTCGAACTGCATCGCGCGACGGGCGAGCAGAAGTATCTCGACTCGGCCGTTCGCTCGGCCGACTGGGCGGCGGCTCGGCCACTCGTGCCGAATTGGAATTACAACAGCTTCAGTGTCTTCCTGCTGGCGGAAACATATCGCGCGACCGGCGAAAAGAAGTATCTCACCGCCGCAACGACGAAGGCCCGGATCGGCGTGATTCCGGGGCAGCTCACCGACGGACCTCACGCGGGCCGCTGGCTCGATGCGCATAACGCTCGTCCCGCGTACCACTACATCATGCTGCGAGCCTTGGCTTCGCTGGCGTCTGTGATGCCAAAAGACGATCCGGCACGTGATGAGATTTGGCAATCCCTCAAGCTTGGACTGAAGGCCCGCAATCAAGACTTCATCACGCGCGGTGCTCCGAACAAAGACCACGCGATGCAAGTACTGTTGTTTGTGAACCACGAGTTCGCTGCCGAAATACAATTCCTCGACGAGACACACTCGTCTGCCGCGCTCACCGCCTTGAGCCACCTCATTTCTGCAGAGGCTCGCCGAGGTAAGGGTCCGCTGGGCCCGCGCGCGTGGGGAATGTTTCTGCTCGATGCGATCAATCAAAGGAATGAGCCATGATTCGAGGCCGTTTGGAGGCCTTCAGTGACGGGGTACTCGCGATCATTCTGACAATCATGGTGCTCGATCTGAAGGTGCCAGCCAGCTCTGGGATCGAGGCTCTCACGCCGCTGATTCCGACGTTTCTGGGATACACACTGAGCTTCATTCACGTCGGCATTTATTGGAACAACCACCATCACACGTTTCAGGCGGTGCGGTCGGTCAACGGTGCCGTGTTGTTGGCGAACTTGCATCTTGCGCCGTCGCCGCGATCTGGCTGATTTCCGACTCGCGAATCGAGACGACGATCACCCGCACTGAAAGCTAGGCCGCTCGTGGCGAGAATGGACCGGTTTGTTGGACGGAGAGAATCTCAGTCATGGAATGACTGAACTACGTAGGCGAGTCATTCCATGACTCACACTCGCGTTGTGCTGCCACCCGGCATTCCTGACCACGTGAGAAGTAAGCTCCATCACGACTCAAGCCAGCGGCCTGTCGGTCGATGAAATGCTCAAAACAGAAAGCCCGACATCCTGAAGGATGTCGGGCTTTTTACTTCTGATCGTTAAGTCTGAGCACAGGCTCACTTCGCCGCCGCAACCTGTGGTTTGTAGCCCGGAGCCGCAGTGAATTTGAAGAGTTCCTTGCCGTCTTCGGCATTCCAAATGTGGACCTCTCCGTCGTGACTGCCGCTGGCGACGCGCTTGGTCGCGGGATGGAAGGCGACCGCATAGATCCAATCGAGATGCGGGCCGAACTGTTTGACCTGCTGGCCATTCGTCAGATTGAACTGCCGCGCCGTCTTGTCAGCACTGCCGGCGAAGACCATCCCGTCGGGTTGGGGCACCATGCGGAAGACCTCGCCGCCGAACGCCATCTCGCGTGCCTGCTTCGCGTCTCCAATGGCCCAGACTCGAATCTTGTTGTCGCGACCGCTCGTCGCGACCGAGTTGCCGTCGGGGAGGAAACCGACACTGAAGACCGGTTGGCCGTGTCCGTTGAATGTGGCTTGCGACTCGCCCGTCGTGCTGTCGAAGACTTTCGAGGTCTTGTCACGGCTGGCGGTGGCGATCTTTTTGCCATCGGGAGACCAGGCAACATCCATCACCCAATCAGCGTGGTCCTCGATCAGCTTCTGCTGCTGGCGCGAGGCCACGTCAAACAGTCGCACCGAACGATCCGCACAGGCTGCGGCGAGTCGAGTCCCATCAGGGCTGAAGGCGACCGCGAAGACTTCGTCATCCGTTGTGAAGAGGTCCGCGACCAATGCCCCATCCGCGACGTTGAACAACTTCACCTCGCCCATCTGACCGGGCGTCCCCGCTGCTACGGCGAGCTTGGTTCCGTCGGCGGTGAACTCGATATCGTGCGGTCGTTCGGCGATGTTCGTGATCCGGCGCACGATCTGTCCGTCGGCGGGATTCCACAGGATGACCTCACGATAGCCCGACGTGGCGAGCAGGTTTCCGTCCGGACTGAAGGCAACCGCCATGACAGGCACTGGCACGCGATAACTCTCGGGGGGAGCCGGTTGCGTCAGCTTGGGGATGATCGTGATGAGTTGTGCGGTCCCGGCGACTCCCGCGTCCAGACGCGTTCCCGTCTCGATCCACTTCTTCACGACAGCAATCTGTTCGGCGGTGAGCGGGTCGGCGTCCTTCGGCATCGAGTGATCTTCGATCATTGTCTGGAGGAGCGAATCGCCCGGCTTGGCCGCGACAACCGACGGGCCGTTCTCGCCCCCCTTCATCAAGTTGGCATACGTCTCCATGTTGAGACGCCCTTTGGCCGTGCGGGCGTTGTGGCACGCAAGGCAGCGCTGTGAAAAGATCGGCGCGACCGACTTCGCGAACGAGACCAGTTTCCCGGCGGCGACCATCGTTGTTTCGACTTCGATCTGCTTCCCAACCGCTTCTTTACCGAGTGCTGCGAACGCCGTCTCGGCTGCGGCCAGCTCCGGCTGGAAGGCGGTGTTGGCCGTCTCTGCCGCCATGATTTTCGCGGGCTGTTCGGCGACGAGTTTCTTCGCGTTGGCTAGGGCCTCGTTCGTCGTGACTTCCGCTTTCGTTGCGTCTTCCAACGCCTTGACTGCCGCGGCAAGTTTGTCGGCGGCCACCTTGGCCTTGTCGGCTTCCGCCTTCTCCGTGTCCTTCCCCTTCGCGTCTTCGGCCACCTTCGCGGCGGCGACCGATTCCGCTTCGAGCTTCGTCTTTTCTTCAGTCGCCTTCTTCGTCGCTTCAGTCAACTTGGGGAGCTTGGCTTCGGAGTCCTTCACTGTCGCTTCGGCCTTGTTCTGTTCAATCTTCAGCGTGGTGATGGCGGTCGAGAGTTCTTTGGCCTTCGCTCGCGCCGCCTGAATCGCTGGCTCGCTGGCCGTGCGACGCGCCGCTGCTTCGTCCGACGCCTTCTGTTGCTCGGCAATCTTCGCATCGAGATTTTCTTGAGCCAACAAATGGGCTGGAGCCAGCGGGCCACTCGCGGTCAAAGTCAGCAGCCACACGGCAACAACAAGGCGGGCGAGGCACTTCATGGAGCGATCCTTTTCGTTCGGCGAGACGACTGATTGGCAGGAGCCCTCGTGCATGAGGGCGAAACCAGTCGCAACTGTGTGGCGGGAGGAGTCGGCAGGCGGGTCAAACCGCGAGGTCGGGCATCAGCATCACTGGATGAATGGGCAGTGTCAAGCTGTGGAAGCTTACTCGACTAGATCATTTCTTGACCTGATCAAGGAATGCATCGATCTCTCAGAGACCGGCTCCAGCGCGCACAAAAAGCCCAGCATTCGGAAATGCCGGGCTTTTCATTTTTGAAATCGATCACGAGCCGAAGAAACCGGCTGTGACGCCTGCTAGACAATCAACCGGAATCATTTGGACCTAAACGGCCTCAATGGAAACCGACTCACTTGCGATGCCGAATCTTGCTGCGGTTCTTCCGCTTATTGCTCCCGATCTTGCGTCGGCCCTTGCCCGTTTGCTTAACACCCATTAGCACTGCACTCCCGTCATGATTTTCTCTGCGTGAACCCACGGACTTGAACCGCCAGTGGGGCGGGGAAGATAGCAATCTCAACCCAAACGAGCAAGCAACGTTCTCAGCAGTGCTGATCCTTCGACTATTCCGCGTCGAGCGGTGAGTCGAAGTCTGTTGTCCAGCCGATGTGGTCTTGGGTTACTCTGTTCCGGCTCGACAACACTCCACCCAATTCACTCGCGCGGGACTGTTGTGGACCAGACGACACCCGTCAGTGAACCGTCTCGTTCGCGACGCAACTGTACGTCGGCAATGGTGTCGGCGAGGCGATACTTGAGGCTGGCCGATTGCGTGCCGATGGTTCTGGTCAGGACCGCTTTCGTTCCAAAGGCATCGTCGAAGTGCTTGACCCACCGCGCGAGATCGTCACGACCTTGGAAGACGAGCCACTGGCAACCGTCCGCGCCGCGCAGTTGAGTCACTCGCCGCGCTTGTTCCGGGAGCGGGATGTCTCGCGCCACCGCTGTGTGGGCCGCGCGCGCCGCTGCGGGACGGAAGGCGTAGATCGTCCATTGGCCGCGCGCGGTGGGAAAGGCGAGTCCCCAACCAACGACGCGTTGAATCGGCTCGCCCTCCACGCGATCAGCCGCATCGACGAACCGCGTCGCGACGAACGAGGGGAGCGGTTCCTGACGGCGATAGACGTTGCCGAGCGTCGAGTCCCACAACTCCGCCGGAGCCGTTTCGAGAGCCGAGAGCCATTCGCGTTCGGACTGCGTCGGCGGTGCGTTCGGAACTTGAGACGAGGCGATGATCGACTGTGCCGTCTTCAGGAGTACTTCGTCCAACACACGCTCGTCACCTTGCAGGGGAATGCGTTCGATTGAGGTAGTCGCATCGCCAAACTGCATGGCGATTGGCGTGCGACTCCAATCGAGATCGGCTCCCGCCAACCCGGCCAAGTCGGGCGTAACCGACTCCGGATCGGTGCGCCACCACTCGATCAGTTGGCTACCGACCGAGAGTGAGACGACGGCAAAGAAGCCGATCACCAACAAGTCGATCGTGCGACGAATCAGCCTGCCGGAAAGGCTCGATGGTGATAGAGGTGTCTTCATGGGGACGAGAGACTTGCCCAACATTAAAAGGAGCGTCGAAAACGAGGCTTCTATGTCAAATGATCGGCCCAGTAGCCGGGCCTACGACTGGTGTGCGAGATGGCGACCACCAATGTGCAATCACCGTGGTTGAGAAAGATGACGCCATAAGGGAAACCTCGCACACGCTCCAATCGAGTATCGCAGAGGTGCGGCCAGCCGATGTCTGCACGAGTGCGCAACGAATCGACAACACTGGAAACGGCTCGGTCAAATCGCAAGGCGACTTGGGGTTCGCAATCCTTGTAAAAGTGACATGCACTCAAGAACTCGAGTTCCGCCTTGGGGTGGAAAACGACTTTCATGGCGAATCACAGCTCGAAACAGTGCGTAGAAAAACAACAGCGCGTAGAGAAAGTGTCGTGCGCGCCCTGCGTGCTTTCCCAGCGACGAAACAAGGCAAGCGAGCCGCGTACCTCACGTTTTTCAATGGGCGGCTAATCACTGTGCTTTAGGTGACAACATCGCAGCGGCTTTTGCAAAGACCTCATCTGCCGGGATTGTCTGGACGGCCCCCGACTTCCATTCCGTGATCCGACGTTCGATCTCAGTTCGCCAAGCCTCCGTAATTTCGTCATCGACGAAATCGTGGACGCTTTCGATCAGAGTCTCTCCTAGCAGCAGTCGATCTTGGGGTGAAAGTTCCAGCAGCAAGGTCGCGGTCGATGCCAAATCTGCAATCATGATCGATACTCCGAAATGACGGTCGTAAATGGTGCGGTACGATTCGATGGGATGATTTTGGCGACTATCCTCCTGCATCGGAACGCAATCCGATGAGAGTGATCTCTGACTGTCCTACCGACCGACTCCCACCGGTGATGGCGGACAAGGGCAGAAGGACATCGGCGGGCAGATGCAACGTTGGAGATTCGGCGGGCGGGAGCAACCGAGTGACGTGAGCGTCCCCATAAACTGTTGCAAGTCGCCATAGCGCTGTCTGAGCGGGTCGATTTCACTGTCGGGCGCACCACACTGCTCAAGCTCGCAAATCCACGAGGTGTATATCCCGATGAAGCTGCTCGACATCGTGCAGGGCAGCCGGTCGATCCGTGTGAGCAACGAATTGGGGAGCGGTCGGCCGTTACGATCGACGCGCGAGACGGCGGAGAAGTAGACCGCCTCCGCATCCGCTTGGCAGAGCCGACTGACACGCGGATAGAACTCGGGAGCGTCACCGGTGTAACGCAGAAACTCATCGTCGTTGTCGAGCGGGTAGAGATCGGCTTGGCGGGGATTGGACTGCAAGCGTTGCAAGTTTGTGTCGAGCAACTGTTTGTTCGTGTCGATGGCCGGATCGAGTGCCGTCAGGTCGGCGTGTTCGATGTCCCACCAGACGCGCGAACGGGGTGAATCGTTGTCAGGGATGTTGAGCGAGTTGTACTGCCAGTGATTGTCGAACAGGTCTTGGTTGAGATTGAATCGGAAGCGGCCATTCGTGGCCGGGAGCGCACCGCGAAACAACGGCAAGTCGCGTTCGAGATTGGCATTGCCCCGAATCACGTCGTCGTCCATTTCCAATCGGCCTTCAACATTGATGGACGCGACAGCGCCAGGAGCCGTCAACTGGGGACCGCGAACGCACGGGCAGAGCAGGTCGGTCGTGGCATCCCACTCGTCACTCACGTTGGGAAGTGCCGTTCCGGTTTGAGCCGTCAATGGCGCGGAAGCGGGCCAGTAGGGAGGCGTCGCATTGGATTCCCCGGTGCGCGACGTGAGCGTTCTCCAACCGGCGTATCGCGCGTTCGTCTGCGTCCTGATCTTCCATGCCCCCGCCACGCCGAAGTCGATCATCAATGCCATCATCATCACCAACATCGGCAGCGCGAGGACGAACTCCAACGGTGCAAGACCACGACGCGAACTTGGAGCGCGGAACGTGGAACGTGGAACGGAAAACGGTGTGAATGATGTTCGAGTCATAGTCTGCTGGCGTCCGCCTTCCCTCAGTGACCGTTCAATATCTGGAAGTCTTGTTGCGAGACGTTCTGCAACGGAGGCGCCTGGTAGTTTTGCAAAGCTCCGTCCAGCGTGTTTCCCGGGTGCTTCGCGACGATCGTCGGGACGGCAACGGCGGTGGCGGGGACAAGTTTGGCGGCCCAGTGTTGATTAAACAAATCCCAGCGGCCGAGCTTTTCCCAGCGGGCGTCGAAGGAGAACGTGTTTCGGTCGTCAATGTAGCGGGCGATCGTGTCGGGATCGGTGTTCGATCGCGTGAAGAGGTTCCAGCTTCCGGGTGAGTTGTCGTAGTGGATCAGGCAGCACATTCCCGCAGTTCCATCTGCCAAGGTACAAGGGACCAAGTCCGCCCATTGGCAGCAATTGAATTTGGCGCGTGGCAGGAAGATCGTCGCTTGCGCGAACGTGGTGGCGTAAGCCTGACTGTCGCGATCGAGCGGGTTGCGGAACAGACCCGGAAAAATCGTCTGCTGGTGCGGCCAATAGACGGACGAAACGAAGTTGAAGTTCTTTTCGAGTGTCTGCTGCGTGAGCGGCTTTGGAGCATCACAAGGTCCGCCGGGAAAGCGCGGATTCGTGGGATCGGTAATGCGCACGCAGTTGTCCGGAAACGTCGGCGGGTCGCGCAGTACGAATGGCAAATTGGTGTGCGGGTACTCTTCATTCAGCAGTTGGTTGAGGTTGGCGCAGGTGAAGATGCGCCAGAGGTTGATGAAGTTCGACATCTTGGCAGAGGTCGCGCCGAAGCGTGTGGGGCGACCGCCGCTGTTGAAGCTGCCGGGGACATCAGAGTCGCCGCCGACACCACCCGAGGACGTATCGGGCCACTCGAAGTAGGGACTCATCCAGTGGCGAATCCAGTCTTCGAGGTAGTGGAATGCGAGGCCGCGCCGCTGCGTCTGGCTGATGCACTCGTAGCACGAGACGCACGTGTCGCAGTCAATGACCAGCGTGTTATCGATCTGCGGCAGATCGTTGGCGTAGCGCGAAGGATCAATCGCAGGGAGCGTGCGTGAGATCGGATCGGACTCATCGAGCTGACCGACGACCGCGACACTCGTAGACCAGAGCAGGCCCCGCAATTGCTCGTTCCGATGTTGCGACTGGCTGCGTGTTCCGTAACGAATCGAAATCTCGTCAGTCGCAATGCTCGACATGTGCGGCACCGACTGCAAGACGGCCCGCTGAAAGCGAGGGATGAATCCGCCGGTCGAAGTGTCGGAGCGACCTTCGTAACTTGACGCGCCTGTCCCGGCGAGGATGTACTCGAACAACGGCAGCGTGACGCGTGCCTGGTGGTAGGTCATCTCACCGAAGTTGCGCACCATCTCCCGTTCGATCGGGACTTTGGTGACGATCGACTCGCCCATCAG
>JAYTXB010001018.1:0-15879 GCA_043743205.1 Schlesneria sp. | reverse complement strand
AACCGACACCTCTGCGAGAACTTCGCCTGGCTGAATCGCTTCACGTTGTCACTGCTCAAACAACACCCGCTCAAAGACAGCCTCGCCATGAAACGCCGCCACTGCGGCTGGGACGACAAATTCCTCGTCCAAACACTCACCGGATCAACAACTTAGTGGGCGCTGGCCCTGTCCCGACCTGCAAGCTGGCTGGATGACTCCGCGTGGGATCGCCTTTTTACAGGCGAGAACTTCGGCGAGGAGCCGTCCTACGATCCAGAGAATCACATTGAAACCGATCGTGATTCGTTCACGCCCTCGACGAGGACCGTCGAGCAGCACCGTTGGATTCTCGAATCGTCGTACTCGTTCGTGGACAATCGCCAAACCGCCGAGACTCACAGCTTCCCGGAATTGCTGCTCCGCTACGGCTTGACCAAGCGGATCGAGTTGCGATTGGGGTGGAACTACGAAGTCGGCGGTGGCGGCAGCGATGTCTCCGGCAATTCGGGGGGCGAAGGTCTCGACGGAAGCGGCATCGAGCGCGAGAGTCAGTTGCTGTCTGGCCTCAAGCTGTTCCTGACCGAGCAGGAGGCCTGGCTACCGGAGAGCAGTCTGATCGTGCAGGCCCGCACGCCGACGCTGGGCGAGGTCACGGCGACGGACGCCAGCGCGGGATACGTCTTCGGCTGGAAGTTATCCGATGGCTGGAAGCTCGATTCGGCCATTCGCTGCGTCTTTGATAGCGAGCACGGTGATCGCTTTGAATCGTTCGCTCCGTCCGTCGTCCTGCGCAAGTCACTCAGCGACCGCTGGAATGTCCACGCCGAATACTTCAGCCACTTCTCACGCAACCGAGAAGTCGACTTCGTGCATCATGCCTTCAGTCCCGGAGTGCATTATCTCATCACACCGAACATCGAAGTCGGCGTTCGTGTCGGCTGGGGTCTGAACGATCAAACGTCCCGCTTCTTCTCCAACGCCGGACTCGGTTGGCGATTCTGAGCGGCCTTGTCGCAAGTCAGGGATCAATCATCGCCGTCATGCTGCGAGTGCGAGCACAGAGCGGCCAAACAGTGTGATGATCGCCAACGCGATTACGCCAGTGAGGTCATGACTTCGGACTTTCATCGTGTACCTCGATTTGTCGAACTGCTCCGGCTTTGCACAAATAATCAGATCGCATACTTCAGGTAGGGTGGGCACTGCCCACCGATACACCTTTGATTGTGGTGGGCGATGCCCACCCTACATTAAATGTGCAAAGCCAACTGCTCCACACGGCCACTATCGTTATCCGCAGCGGCGATTGAGTCGTTGAAGTTGTGGAACCTCAGAATCCGAACGCTCACGAGAGATTCGGCCACTGCTCAAGGAAGGTTGCTTCTCAGAGTGCTGGCGAATTCACTTCCAATCTGCCGGAAGAAACTTGAACGGCTCGGCCTTCTGAAACTTGTCTGCCGCGTTGCCGGCGAAGATGGAACCGTCGCTGATCTGGAGCTTCTTCACCGGAGTACCCTCCTTAAAATCCATGTCGGCGAGATTCACCCAGAACACATTGGGACTGCGAGTAGACTCGAAATAGTAGCGCCGGTTCTTGTGATCGGAGACGGTGCGCCAGAGCGTTTGAGAAATGTTCGGCTGGTCCGGCGTGCTGATACCGATGGGGACCGAGGCGTTGCGGATGACCGAAAAAGCCGTGGCGACCGCTTCGTTGATCTCAGCCGTTTTCTTGACCGCGCCGATGTAGAACGACAGCCGAGCAAAGCGATCCGCCGAGCGGTTCGTGCCGGGAAGCATGACTGTTCCGCCGATCTGCTCCCAGTATTTGCTAAGCGCGAGTTGCTGGTCATACACCGGCGAGTTGCACATCACCTGAAACTCGCGGCCATGATGGATGACCAGTTTGCCGCCAATGTACTCGAAGATGGCGGAGTCGCCCGTCGGGTCGGAGATCGCCAGATGCATGGTGCCCGGCTGGCCATCCGGCGTCATCATCGGCCGCACGTAGAACGGCTCCTGTTTGATGGCGACCACCGCTTCGGCGACGGTGGCGTAGTTGTCGAGAACGTACTGTGCCCAAGCCGAGATCGCGATCGGCTGCCGCTTGTCGTCACTCGTCGGTTTCACATATTCGGATTCGACGAGATACAGCAGGCTGGTGACTAATCCCTTCTCGTTCATGCCATCGGCGGTGGCGACATCGAAGCCCGCCGAGATCACGCTGCCGTACTTGGAAGTCCATTGAATCGACTTCGGCCCAGCCGCACCGTCGCGTTTCATCCCGCGCGGGAATGCCCAAAGGTCAGTCTGGATGTCATTCGCCCAATCCATGCTGCGAGCCGTGATGACGGTCCCTTCCGGGCCGAGATACACAACGCGAGAGCAAGCAAACGTCTCTGGCACCAACAACAGTCCCACGAGGAAAGCGACTAACGAAACGTGCTGCGTTTGATGGAGTGAATTCTTTTTCATACTGGTTTCCAGGGTGTCGTTTCAAACTTGAACTCGCGGCCGAATCAATGGGCTTAGGATCGGCGCATCAATGACTGGCTGCATCAATCTGATGATCGAGGTGAGCCGGGTGCCGTGAGGCCCCGGATTCTTTGCCGAAAAGTCCGGGGCCTCACGGCACCCGACTCACAAATCCCGACAGTTATTTCTGCGCCGATCCTTAGGCGAGCGGCAGGAATTGTCGTACCGCGATGTAGGACGGGCAGGAGTGCCCATCCTACAGGTACATTTCTTTTTGCCGCTCGCCTTACTGCCCGCCCACGGTCATCTTCTTGATCTTCTCCTCCAGCGATTTGAGACTCCAGTCGCCCGGCGTCTGGCTGGGCGGGTAGTCCTTCAGCGTCATGACGAACTTACTGGCGACGACCTGCATCGGTCCCATCAGATAGGCGCGGTCGATATACCAGTCCTCGTAGGTGTTGGAACCAATCTTAGCTTTTTCAAAGGGGTCGCGGCGCAGGTTGAAGAGGTCCGGCGCGCGCAGGGCGACAAACGGCTCCTTCCAGATCTGGAGTCTGTCGGCCCGGTTCACCAGGTACATGGCCTTCCAGTCGCCGACGCGGACGGCGGCGACTTGGCCCCCGTCGTCCACGTAGATGAATTCGTTGCGAGGTGACTCCGCCGACTTGCCGCTGAGGTAGTCGAGCAGGTTGTAGCCGTCGATGTGGTTCTTGTAGGTGCGGCCGTTGAGTTCGAGGCCCTTGAGCAGCTTTTCCTTGATGTCCGGAGCGCCAGCGGCGGCAGCGAAAGTGGGGAGCCAGTCTTCGTGCGAGACGATGCCGTTGAACGTCGTGCCAGCGGGGAAGTGGCCGGGCCATTTGATGAAGCAGGGCACGCGATAGGCACCTTCCCAACTGGAGTTTTTCTCTCCGTGAAAGGGCGTGGTGCCAGCGTCGGGCCAAGTATTGAAGTGGGGGCCGTTGTCGGTGGAGTATTGGACAATGGTGTTGTCGGCGAGGCCCAGATCGTCGATGAGCTTGAGCAGTTCGCCAACGTGCAGATCGTGCTCAACCATGCCGTCGTGGTATTCATCCCCGCTCTTGCCGCTGAGGCCTTTGTGCTCGGGCTTCACATGCGTGCGGAAGTGCATCCGGGTGCCATTCCACCAGCAGAAGAAAGGCGTGCCAGCTTTAGCCTAGCGGGTGATGAAATCCTTGGCGATGGCGATGGATTCGTCGTCCATGGTCTCCATGCGCTTTTTGGTCAGCGGGCCCGTGTCCTCAATGGTCTGGCCACCTTTACCGTCAGCTTTGCATTTGAGCACGCCGCGCGGGCCGAAGGTCTCGCGGAACGTCTTGCCGTTCGCCAGTTTCATGTCGCCCGGATAGTCGCGGTTCTCCGGCTCCTCCTCCGCGTTGAGGTGATAGAGGTTACCGAAAAACTCATCGAAGCCGTGCATCGTCGGCAGGTGCGCATCGCGGTCGCCCTGGTGGTTCTTTCCGAATTGACCGGTCATGTAGCCCTGGCTCTTGAGTACGGTGGCCATGGTCACGTCGGTTTTCTGCCAGCCTTCCGGGGCGGCGGGCATGCCGACTTTCGTCATGCCGGAACGCACCGGCACCGAGCCGCTGATGAACGCCGCGCGACCCGCCGTGCAGCTCTGCAGCGCGTAGTAGTCGGTGAAGCCGACGCCTTCTTTGGCGATGCGGTCAATGTTCGGCGTCTTGTAGCCCATCATGCCCCGGTTGTTGTGGCTGATGTTCCAGGTGCCGATGTCGTCCCCCCAGATGCAGAGAATGTTCGGCTTCTTGCCCGACGCTTGAGCCACTGCGGCCACGGCGAGATTGTGATTCGCCAATGCGAGCAAGCTCTCGTCGCGCGAACTCTTCTCGCAACAACTCGTTTGACAGGCGGACATCGCCGTCGCCGTGAGACTTAGGTCCGAACTCTCACGAGTCCGGCTACTTAGCACGGTGATTTCTTCACCGTGCACGATCGCTCGCGTTGGTGACGCTGTCGCTTGATGCTGCCACGGTAGCCGTTCTTGAGCGGCGACGAACCCCAGCGCCGCTCCGATGACCAACATGGCCATCGTTTGAAACTTTTTCATGCTGTCCTCTTTCAAAAGAGATTCAAGTTCTTCTGCGTCGCCACGTTCACCAGAACGTGGGCCACCCGCATCCTGATGAGTGCGACTACCGCCCCTTCACTTTCTCCACCGGCTTCACACATCGAAAGCCGAGATGGTTGCTACCGCTCGTCACCTCGCCCTTGCCTCGCGTTCCGATCATGTACCGCGTGCAATACTGCTCCGTGCAGAGAAATGATCCGCCGCGATGGACTCGTTTGGGTTCGTTTGGCTCGGCGGGATCAAGGCTCTTCATCGGCCCCTGAGGATTGCGAGCGATCTCGTTCGAGGCCGCGAGTTCCGCGTAGTAGTCCGCTCGATACCAGTCCGAGCACCATTCCCAGACGTTGCCCGCGAGATCGTATAACTCGTATTCGTTTGGCGGGAACTGGGCGATTGGTGAAATTCCTGTGAAGCCGTCTTTCGCTTCGTCTTTCAAGGGAAACTGTCCTTGAAAGGTATTGGCCATCCACTTGCCGCCTGGTTGGAACTCATCGCCCCAAGCGTAAGTCTGATCCGCCCGACCACCGCGCGCGGCGAACTCCCATTCGGCTTCTGTCGGCAATCGTTTCCCGGCCCACTTGGCATAAGCCTCGGCATCTTCGTAGGCGATGTGAACGACGGGAAACTTCTCGCGACCTTCAAGATCGCTGTCAGGCCCGGTGGGATGCCGCCAGTTGGCGCCCTTCACGTAGCTCCACCAGCGATAGTGATTGTCGAGCGGCACCGGTCCTTCAGGCGGAGTGAACACGACCGATCCCGCCACCAGATGCTCCGGCGGCGCACCCGGATAGTCCTCCGCCTTCGAAGTCCGTTCCGCGAAGGTGACGTATCCTGTCGCCTTCACGAACTCGGCGAATTGCTCATTCGTGACTTCCGTCTGATCCATCCAAAAGCCATCCACGAAGACACGATGAATCGGCCGAGCATCCCCCATCGCATCCGGCCCACCATGCGGCTTTGATCGCGGGTCAACACAGCCCATCGAAAACTCGCCGCCCGGAATCCAGACCATGCCAGCGGACGGATCACCCTCCGGGCGAGAGCTGTTGATCGTGGTCGCTTCAAAGCCAGCAACTCGCTCTGCCGGCGCAGTCATCGCGGGTTGAATCTTCTCCGGCAGCACCATTGAGTCACCCGCCCATCGCACTATGGTCCACACCACGACTGCCGCGAAGAGCATCAATCCAATTTGCTGAAGCCAACCGAACCGACCGGCACTCCACTGCTGTGGAGAGGAATTCTGCACTGGTTTTTCGGGCTTCATGCAGTGGATTCCATGTCAGAAGTGGCCCTTGCAGCCGACCACATCAGGTCGATTTTGCGTTTGAACGCCAAGGGAGAGAAAGTAATTTTATACCGAATGGAGCCGGTACTTGCGCGGGCGCGAGTCCGAGCCTCGGTGGCCAATCGGCACGCTTTGCCGACGTGAAATCACGACACGGATGAAACCGTTTTTGACACGCCCGCACAATCCGCAACGTTGACCACGACACGTGCGTGAGTTGCCGGGACAACTCGCTCCGTTGCAGCGGACTGCCGGGCACAACCGATGAATCACACAGCCTCGTCGATGACGAGTCCTGATCTCGGTGAACGCAGTGAGGCGGCCATGTTCGGTGCAGTGCTTGATCGAAACCGTTCGACGATACGGCTTCGTTGCGACGTTGCCGTCTTGATCGCAGTCGTTGCGATGTCGCTGACGGCGGCCGCTGTAGATCAGCCGCCGACCGCCCCCCCAACCGTGGATGGGCCAGCCACGACGACAACGCCGGATGCCGAACCGCAGCCGAGCATTCTCTTCAGTCAGGCACCTGTTCCGCCGGTGTCGCCATACGCTGGCTCATTGTGGGAGCGATCCGTACTGCTGGGAGATCTTGGTGGCCTGCGCGATGAGTGGGCGTCAAACGGTGTCACGTTCAAACTCAACACGACACAGTTTTACCAGGGCGTTACCAGCGGAGGGATCAATCAGGAGTTCCGCTACTCGGGACGCAACGACTACTTCGTCAACGTGGATGGCGAGAAGGCCGGTCTCTGGAAGGGAGCGTTCTTTACGTTGCACGGGGAGACGCGCTACGGGGAGACGATCAACAACGACACCGGCGCATTGATGCCGGCGAATATCGGCACGTTGCTCCCCCTGCCAAACGGCTCAGTGACCTCGTTGACCGGCGTGAAGATGATGCAGTTCTTGTCGGAAGAGTTCTTGGTGTTCGGTGGCAAGATCAATACGTTCGACGAGTTGAACCAACCCTACTCCGGTGGTCGCGGCATCGATGCGTTCATGAACACGGGACTGACCTTCCCACCGACGTACATCCGCACGTCGCCGTTTTCGACACTCGGCGCAGGGTTCGCCGTGCTCCAAGAACTGCAGCCGGTGTTTTCCTTTATGGTGCTCGACACGAAGGATTCGCCAACGACATCGGGCTTCGATCATTTCTTCACGAATGGGGCCACGATGTTGTCGCAGGTCAACATTCCCGTGCAATGGTCCGGGCTGCCCGGCCACCGGGGAATTGGTGGTTCCTACAGCACGGGAGCGTACAACGATCTGCAGCCCACGGTTTATCTCGATCCCAACGCCGGTGCGGTCGTCACCTTCGGAAAAACGTCTGGCTCGTGGTCGGTTTGCTGTTCCGCAGATCAGGCGTTGTACGTCGATCCGGCCAACTCGAAGCGATCGTGGGGCCTCTTCACCAATGTCGGCTTGGCCGACAACGGCCCCAGTCCGATCCGTTGGGCGGCAAACGTCGGTGTCGGCGGGAGCAGCCCACTGGTGACTCGCCCGCTCGATACCTTCGGCATCGGATATTCCTACGTCGGCTATTCGAGTCCGGTCAAAGACCTGGCTCCGGTCTTCTTGCCAATCCGCGATGACCAAGCGGTGGAGCTGTTCTATAACATCGCCATCACCCCATGCTTCCGACTGACTCCCGACCTCCAGATCTTGGTGCCGGCGCGCGAAAGAACACTGCCACCGGGCGCTCGGGACATCGACACCGCCGTCGCTTTCGGCCTGCGAGCGAAGCTCGATTTCTGAGGCTCGGGCGATGCCTCGCATCAGACCGCAGTCGTCATCAAGGCACGTAGGGATCGGCCGTGCCCATTGAGATGGGCGGGAACTTCTTCAGGCTCTCTTGAACAGACGCCAGTTGCTTGAACATCGCGTGCGCCACCCAAGCACGGGTGACGGCCGCAGATTCGCCGATCGTCTCTTCGGTGCGTTCCTGCGGGTTCTTGTACAAGTCGATAAGTCGCGGGACCGCGAGCTTCTGCGGCACATCGTACTGGCGCTCTTGCCAGACAAGGTGCATCTTGTAGTTGCGCCATTTCATGGCATACAGCTCCGATCCGGTGCCGGTTCCCATGAAGACGGGAATGAATTCCCGCGCCGACTTCTCTTGCTTGCCGAGCAGAAACTCGCGCTGGTCCACACCATCGACGGCGCGATCGGTGGGAATGTCGGCTCCGCCCAGTTTGGCCAGCGTGGTGTACAGGTCGGTGATGTGCAGCATCTCATTGCTTACCCGCCCGGCTGGAACCTTGTCCGGCCAACGGATGATGAAGGGCACTCGCAACGAGCCTTCCATCGCGGTCACGTAGGTGCCTGTCCACGGGCCTGCCCAACCGCGCTAGGGCATGGTCTCTTCGGGGCCGTTGTCGCTGGTGAAGATGAAGATCGTGTCGTCCTGAATCTTGAGTTCCGAGACGGCATCCAGGATTCGACCTACGTTGGTATCCATCTCGGCGAGTACGTCGGCCCAATCTCCGTGCCCCGTCGTGCCCGCGAACTTCTTGCCCGGCTCGGTTGCCATGTGAACCTGAGTGATCGGCACATCGGCGAAGAACGGCTTGCCAGCTTTCGTGCTGCGTTTCATGAAGTCGATGGTGCGAGTGGCCAGTTCGGTGTCGATCTCGCGGCGCTCGACAGCGTCATAGACCTTGAGTTTGTGAGACTTCTCGCCCTTGCGCCCCTCCATCACATGCTCCAAGTGTGCGACGGCCGGATCGAAATCCTTCTGCTGCACCCACATCGCTTCGTCGGAGGAATTCGGGATGCCGTACCACTCGTCGAAGCCTTGATCGTTCGGATAGCGCCCCTCGCTGTCGCCCAAATGCCACTTGCCAAAGTGGCCCGTGGCGTAGCCCCCTGATTGGACAGCAGTTCCGCAATTGTGACCACCCACTGCACCAGTCCGTAGGGTTTCCCATCGACCGGAACTGTGTACGTTCCCGATCGCATGGGATGTCTGCCAACCATCAACGCCGAACGGCTCGGCGTGCAAGACGGCTCGACATTGAAGTTGGTCAACCGCGTCCCTTCGCTCGCCAGCTTGTCGATCCGTGGAGTCGGAGCGCCGCGAGTGACGCCGCCGCCATAGCAGCCAAGCTCGCCGTAGCCGAGATTGTCGGCGAACACGAAGACGATGTTGGTCTTGCTGTCGGAAGGGGTCGCATCTCGTCGATCACTTCAAAACTATCGCCCAGTTGTCCAATGCTTGGTGCGCATAACCGACGATTGTCTTGCCTTACGACGCCACGAACTTTCCGCCGCGTAGCTTACGCGCGGTGCCGGTGAGGACGAGGGTTTCTAGGACATCTTCGATCCGCTCGGCGTTGGCGCGAGTGAAGAGTTTGGTGAGGGCGTCGGCCGTGAGCGGTTTGGCAGCGGTCGCGAGATGTTGGCGGATGACTTGGACTTGGTCGGGGAGTGACTTGGGCCAAACGGCTTTCGTGGTCGCGACAGACAAGCCCGACGCGCCAGCGAGGGGTTTTGACGCGGTGCCCGGTTTGGTCCCTCGCTGGCGCTTCGGGCTTGTATCGGGAGCTTCCTCGTCTTCGTCGGGTTCGGGGAGCGCGATGGTTTGTTGCTTCGGTTTGTTGGTGGCGGGGTTTTGGAATTCGGGGCGGAGCCAGCGGATCTGGCCGCGTTGTTCTTCGGCGGCTCGTTCGGCGTTGAGGGCGACCAGTCGTTCCAGAATCTCTTCGTCGGTGAGCGTGACGGGCCAGCCGTAGGCGTCGAACACGGCGGCGTCGAGTTCGTCGTGAAGCTGTTTGAGAACCGACACCAGCCCCTGTTCGTGGATCGTCTGCTCTTTGTCGTTGAGCGGTTCGCCGCTCCGCAGCTTTTCCAGCACGTTGTACATCCCGGTCATCGTCAGGCCCGGATGTTGAGCTTGCTGACGCTTCTGATGAGCGTCGAGTTGTTCTGGAATGCACTCATGGTTTGCGAGGCATTGCATCTGGATACGGACCTAGAAATCGTTCGCCATTAAAGTGAATCAAGTGGTCCGGAGCTTCTGCGATCCAGACTTCGGTTTCCCAAGAGATCAACGATAAAAACGATTGCATGGAACGACGAGTTTCAAACGCGGTGACGAAGACCAATCCCGCTCTCGCTTGAGCAAATAACTCTTTGAGTTCTTTGCGACGTTTCCCATCGACGGGTCCAGCGGTCGTCACCGCTTCGATCAAGACCAACCAGTCGCGACGCGCATCGTGGACCACGACATCAGGCATCTTCGCGGCTGAGTCGAGCGTGACGCCAAGGTCCGCGAGGTAGTCCGTCTCCATGTGCTCAAACTTGTTTTCTGTGTCTCCGATGTAGACCACAACTCCGGCTGGAACGAATCGAGGACAGAATTCGTCGACAACCAACTTGATCAGTGGGTTCTGTCCGCCCGGCGAGAGAGCGACTACTTTCCCATCGGGCAATTGGACCGGGATGCGAGCCAGCGTGCGATGCCGCTGCAAATCACGCCGCAGGTGTTCTCGGTTTGCGAGATACGACTCCAACAACGGCTTCCAAGCAGCTTTCCCCAACTCGCGAAACAGAGCCAAAGCGGATGGCTCCATCTGATAGACGGTTCGTCCGCTGTTCATGGGACGGCTTGGATTGTCGGGGTTGCGAACCACCATTCCATATTCGACGAAGTATTTCACCGCTTCGTCACGGATCGTCTCGCGAGTATTCGGCGCGTACCGAAGGCCGAAGTATTCCGCGATAAAGTCGATGATCGGCGTGATGCCCATGAGCGGATGGGATGCGTCTTTCCAACGCAGCGTTGGCTTGAGTCCCAGCAATGCCAGCAGGACGTACCCCGCCACGTCGTTGCTTTGCCGAGGGCCGAATCCAAGTTGCTTGAGCGCGTCAGTCGCTTCCCGAAGCATTCGTTCTTTGCGGGATTTGTTGTCCGCTTTATCGCTGGCCACGCAGACCCTCCTCCACGATCCCGTCCACTTCGTCTTGAGCAAGATCCAGACGCTGAAGCTGAGAGCCGATGTGCTCCAACTGCTGCTGCGACGGATATCGCAGGCTGCGCAGGTCGGTCGCGTTGACCTGAGTGTGGCCGTTGAACTGCCGGAAGTAGATGTCAACAACCGAAGAGTTCAGAAACGCGAACAAACCTTTGGCGAGCGTCTCTGGCAATCCCCGGCCATTCGAGTGGTAGTAGTTCAAATGATTTTCAAATCCCACGACATCGGCTTTGACGCTGCTGGGATCGAACACGCAAGTCACGATGCGTCGTCGTTCTTCCTTCGCGGAGAAGCGTTTCGTCAGGACATAAACGTCGGACGGAATCAACAAGTCTCGCGTGGCGCGGCAATTCACAATGGCGTTCGGCTTGCGCGAATCCTCTTGCGGCCAAGCGACGCGACCACGATCAAAATGGCACGGGTAGATGAGCGGCACTGTCTCGTCATCGGGAACCGAACGGAGATGCTCCTTGGCCCGGAAATCGACCACTCGGCCCGTCGAAACCGAGAGGCCCAAATCCTCCAGCGTGGTGGTCAATCCCGTCATAACCGACCGAGCGTCGGCCTCCGCGTCAGTCACCGTCAAGTGGATGAATTGATGGGAATCTTTCGGTGACACCACTTCCGAGTACGGAACAACCGCACGAGTGCTTTCGTGCGGCGACTCGTTCAAAGACGACGAGACGATGACCGGCTCGTGCGTCGGTCGCCCTTTGACCGCGTGAACGATGACATTTTCTTGCAGTACTTCGTCCTGACGAAACGCGGCGGAACGCGACTCGAAGACATGAATCTGCCGCAGACTGACGCTCGACAACAACTCGCGTCGGAACGGCTTGAAGTAGGGACCGTTGCAAAAGCTGCGCGGCGTGATCGCCACCAACTCGGAACCTGATTCGAGCAATCGGACAATGAGAGCCACGAACGCCGCGTACAAGTTGCTAGTCTCAATGCCGACGGAGCGCAGCAGCAGGCGTTCGAGCGAATCGCTCCGAATCTTGCAATAAGGCGGATTGACGATGGCCGCGTTGAACCGCATCCCAGCACCGGAGAACAGTCCTCCGTTGAGTTCCTCCACTCCGAAAGAAATAAAGTCCTCAGTTCGAATGTCGCAACTAAATCTGATTCCCGCGCCCGCGCACAGCCGGCCGCATTCGTCGAGCGTGTGACGAAGCGTTGGAATGACCGAGTCATCCTTCTCAAACGCGGTCACTTCAATGTGTGCCGGTTTTTGTTTCCGTTGACACATCGTCCGCACATAAGCGGCGGTAAGAGCACCCGCACCCGCGCCTGCATCGAGCAAGCGAACATGCTCGTGGTGACTGGTTGCGAAGAGTGACGCCATGAACTCCGCCACGGGGTGCGGAGTGAAGAATTGCCCCAACGATCGCTTTCGAGTCCGTTCTTTGATCGCCGCCATCTTTGACTCTCCCAGCCTTCACGCTACTTCACACGCTGATATTCATAACAAGCGATCGCCCGGCCGTCATCTTGACCGCTGCCGCTCGCACGGAGTCCCATTCCTCACGCAACGGTTCAATGATCGTCGGCATGACCAGCCGCTCGACATAGGCTCGCGGCGTGTCGTGGGCTCCCAGCTTGTGACGCTCGACCGGGTCCAACGCCCGCTCCAACAACGTGCCGAAGATGGCCGGCTCGACTTCTCGCCAGTTGGCCTTGCTGGCGTCGAGCAAGAGGGCGAGTTGAGCTTCGGTCAGCGGCAGGGCTTCGCAGTCTTCAAACAGGCCGCCGTTGAACCAGCGCACCTTCTCTTCCAACACCGTCGAGAATCCGCCCGTGTCCATCGTCCGCCACAACGCGGAGACCATCTCCGAAAAGTTCTGCGGCTTGCTTTGCAGACGGGCCAACAGATTCTTGAAACCGTCGCGAGGAATCAGGTCCACATCCTCGGCAAACATCGTGAAGAGGCAACGCATCAAGAATTGAGCCACGCGAGCGGGAGCGAACGGCTGGCCGTCTTTGTCTTGCGCCGCTTCCAACGACTTCGCGAGCCGTGCCAGTCGCTCGGCCAGTTCTCGCGTGACCTTCGCGCTGCGCCGTCCAGGGTCCAACGACAACGGATCGGTCCAGACCGCTTTCAGCTTGGCTTGCTGGTCTGGCTCGGCGAGCGTCGGCAGTTTGATCCGAAACGTGGCGGGGTCTGGAAACGGCAGATACATCTTCCCCGACCGAGTGAAGTCGGCGAACAGTTCAATCGTGTGCCCGACATCCACGACGATCAGAAACGGCGGCCAACCCTCTTCCGAAGGCAACGCGCGAGCGTACTGCTCCGCCTGCCCCCGCGCCTTGAGCATCGCATCGTCCCAACCCTTCGTCCCGCGTACCGCCGTCCCCTTCTTGAGCTTGGCCGGTTTCGCCGCGAGTTCAAACTCGTCTTCAACGGGTTGCTCGCTCCCTTGCTTGGCTTCCAACACGAAACAGCCACGCTTGTAGAGGTCGATCCGCCCGATGCTGGTCGTGCCATCGAGATTTTGAAACGTGACGTCCCGCTCAAAGACGTAAGCGTTGTCCTCAACCTTCGGCTTGGTCGGCTCCGGCCTGGGCAATTCGAGCACTTCGTACAACTCGGAAAAGAAGAGTTGATAGTTCGCCCGCTCAGCAGCACCAGACGCCTGCCAGCGGGAGACGAACGACGTTGTTTGCTCATCAGAATTGTTTATGGTCGTCATGGCCCGATAGTACGAAACAGACGCCGCGAAATCGAAGCACTGAGAGAGTGGAGACTTCGTGTCTGTCACTGCCGCTCATTGGGCATGGGGCTGACTATCGCACCGACGAGCCGGGAGACGAAGGTCGCCAAGTACAACTGACTGGCGAGAATCTCGATAACCACCATCGAACGAGCCGTATGGCTGCCCGGTACGATGTCACCAACCGAGATTGACCAAGCCGATGACGCTTATTCGGCCGCCTTGCGTGTGAGGGCGGCCTTGTGCAATTCGTGATGTTCGGCGGCTCCGAGTTTCAGCTCGCCGATTTCGATCGTCACTTTGCGGATCTTGCCGGTGAACTTGTTGTTGCCTTCCTTGTAGTCATCGCTCACGGGGGTCTCGCCGTCGAAGCCGACATCTACTCCCTCGTCTGCGGAGAAGATCATCGCCTGCGTGTGTTCGATTCGTCCTTCGGCCACTTTCTCGCCGTTGACGAGATTCGTCCCTTCCCCACCTTTACCGAGTCCACCGCCGTCGTAGGTGAACTCAAAGCGAATCGTCGCTTTCCCGGCAGGGATCGCCTTGTGCGCAGCGACTTTGAATGTTTGCAGGCCAAGGAAGTTGTAGGCATACGTCGGCTTGCCTTCTTTCAGATACAGACTCAAACCTCCGAAGCGGCCCGCTTGAGCGAGGAGTACACCGTTGGCTCCTCCCTCCGGAAGTTCGACGTTTGCAGTGATGGAGTGCGAGCGATTCTTCGTGTTGATGAAAACGTTTTCGGACATCCCCTTCATCCCCTCGAACACCGTAAGCGACGTGCGACCGGCCATCAGGTCCGACCAGAATCGCATTCGTTCGTTCCAGCGAGCGATCATCGATGGGAAGCACTTGGTTTTTGAGCGCTTCGTTCAGAAACAACTCTTGCAACTCTTTGAGCCGGTCGGGGTTCTTCGCCGCCAGATCGTTCGCCGCACTGAAGTCGTCATCGACGTGATACAGCTCCCACTTGTCTTCGAGCAGCGGGCGACGTGGCTGCATTTCCCACGCAGCGCGATGCGCCGTATGAGCCAGCCAGGCATCGTGATAGATGCCGCGATTGCCGAAGATTTCAAAGTACTGCGTCTTGTGTCGGTCCTTCGCTTTGGCGTCGTTAAACGTGTAAAGCATGCTCACTCCCTGAATGGGAGTCTGCAGCGCGCCGTTCACGATTTTGGGTTCGGGCAGTCCCGCCGCTTCGAGAATCGTCGGAGCGATGTCGATGATGTGATGCCACTGAGATCGAATTTTCCCCTTGGCTTTGATGCGGTTCGGCCAGTGAGCCACGAGTCCATTGCGAGTTCCGCCGTAACTGCCAGCGACCTGCTTCGTCCAAGTGAATGGCGTGTCCCCAGCCACGGCCCATCCGGCGGCGTAGTGGCCGTAAGAATTCGGGCCACTCAAGTCATCCAGATGCTTGAGTACGTCTGCGACCGATTCGGGCACACCGTTGAAGTAAGTTGCTTCATTGAACAACCCGTTCATCGTCCCTTCGGCACTCGCGCCGTTGTCACCGACGATGTAGAAGATGAGTGTGTTGTCCAACTGCCCCAAGTCTTCGATCGCATCGATCACGCGACCCACCTCGGTGTCGGCGTACTCACCAAATCCGGCGAAGACTTCCATCTGGCGTGTAAACAATTTCTTCTCGTCGGCGCTGAGCTTGTCCCAATCCTTGATCCCTTCCGGCTTCAGCGCGAGCTTCGTTCCGGCGGGGACGACTCCCAGTTTGATCTGTCGAGCCAGCGTCTCTTCTCGCAACTTGTCTCAGCCCTGATCGAACTTCCCTTTGTACTTGGCGATCCACTACTTCGGCACATGATGTGGCGCGTGAGTGGCTCCCGGTGCAAAGTACGTGAAGAACGGCTTCTTGGGAGTGAGTGCTTTGGGGAACCCGATCCACTTGATCGCCTGATTGGCGAGGTCGGTCATGAGATGGTACTTCGGGTCGGCAGTTCGAGCTTGGCCATGACGCGCCGCCAAGTGTTGTTTGCGAGCGGACGGGATCACTTCTCTGGCTGCGTCAATTCAAATCGAATTTTAGCGATCGCTCCAGTGAACGGAAACGACCCCTGCGACTTGTAGGTCGGATCGACGGGAGTGATAGAGTCGCGGCCAACCTCGAAAGGCTCCAGGCCGTGGCGGACAAGTGACCGCTTCAGCGCGCCCTCGCCGGCCGACTTCCCATTGACAAACAGCTTCAGCGTGCCGCTCCCTTCCGGAGTGCCGTCTGCGGTGAATTCCACTTTCAGAGGCTATCCGGGAATTGGTCTTGCCGTAAGCGGTGGATGTTGATGATGTTCGCGTTTTCCTCATACGCAAAGGAGTGCGCGAGCATGTCGAAGA
>JAYTXB010001017.1:0-2679 GCA_043743205.1 Schlesneria sp. | reverse complement strand
TCGACTGGCGAAGGAGTGCGGCGTGCAAGCGATCGCCACCGACGATGGGTCGTTGACCAAAGCCTGTCGTTCGAGCGAGCATCAAGGGATGGCGGCGCGGATGTCTCCGTTTCCGTATCACACGGTCGATGAACTCATCGCGACACTGCCAGCCCAAGCGATGCTCGTCGTGTTGGACCGACTGCAAGACCCCTTCAACTTCGGCGCGATCGTCCGCTCCGCCTCAACGCTCGGCCTGAACGGAATCGTGATCGGTGAGCAGGAGCAAGTGGACGTGAACAGCCAAGTGGTGCGCAGTTCGGCGGGGGCGGTCAATCACATCCCGCTGGCCCGCACACACGATCTGGTCGCAACAATCGACGCCCTACGCGAACAGGGCTTTCAAATTGTGGCCGCATCCGAGCGAGCCGATATACCGCTTTATCAAACCTCGTTCCAACGTCCGACCGTCGCGATCATCGGCAACGAAGGGCGAGGCATTCGTCCCGAGTTGCTCGCGCGGTGCGATCAGTCGCTCAGCATCCCAATGAGCGGCCCGGTCGGTTCGCTGAACGCCGCCGTCGCCGCCGGAATTCTGTTCTACGAGATGCAGCGTCAACGCCTCGCCCCATAGCAGCCTGTTGAAAAATGTAGGATGGCCTTCCAGGCCGTCCGTCTTTTGCTTTGAAAGCGGACGGGCAAGATGCCCATCCTACGTTATTCAACAAGCTGTTAGGATGGGCACCCCTGCCCGTCCGGTTTTGTATTTGCCAAGAGAAAGCTGACTGAATGTCGTTGATCCTGAAAAACCCGCACAGTGTCGAAGCCGTGCTGCGAGTTCGTCCCGCCGATGTGTTTGAAGTCCGTCTCGCGCTGGGGACTCCGTCGCCGCGCTGGGCTGCCGTGGCCGAGTTGGCTCGACAGCAGGAGGTCCCGATTCGGACGAGTCTCGCCGCGCCGGAGCGGCAGTCGTCGCACAAGGGTAAGAGCGAACGCGTCGGTGCCGCGTCGGCCACCGTTCAAGAACGGAGCGACCTGCTCATTGATGAACTTTTCACGCAGGAGATGACTGAACAACCCGGCCTCTGGCTGGCGCTCGAACAGTTGCAAGACCCGCACAACGTCGGTGCGATCTTCCGCACGGCCGCCTTCTTCGGCGTGAAGGGAATCATTCTGACACGCGAACGCTCGGCACCACTTTCCGCCACCGTGTACGACACGGCATCGGGAGGTTTGGAGTACGTGCCGTTTGCCGTCGCCTCGAACCTCAGTCGCACGATCACGTTGGCCAGATCGGCTGGCTTGGCGATCCTGGGTACGTCGGAACATGCCGCGCAGAATTTGGATCATCCGCCAGCAAATCGCTCAACGCTCCTCATCTTCGGCAACGAAGAACAAGGCTTGAGAAGAGTGACTCAAGAGAGCTGCGACGAGTTGTGCCGCCTCGCGCCACACGGCCCGATCCAATCGCTCAACGTCTCCGTCGCGGCAGGCGTGCTGATGTCCAAGTTGACGCCCGCGAAGTCGTCCGCGATCTCGTGACGACTCAGGAGATCGGCTTGCCGACGGCCTTTGTCATCCAGAGTTCACTGAGCAAAAGTCGGTGCTGGTCGTTGTTCCGTTTATCGTCCACGCAGTCGCCACGGGACTTCTAACCCGTGACGGTCCATCACGAGCGGGTCGGAAAGTATTCGTTCTGTGGGACCATCGGCTTGAACTTGTCCATCGTCCAGCACGAGAACTCTGTCGCACAGGTCGATGACGAAGTCGAGGTCGTGTGTGGCGACGAGGAGTGTTCCCGCGAAGGCGCGCAGGATCGTCAGGAGTTGACGGCGCGCACGCGGGTCGAGGTTACTTGTCGGTTCATCCAGCACGAGGACCGCAGGCTCACATGCGAAAACTCCCGCCAGACAGACTCGCTTGCGTTCTCCCGTACTCAGTTCCGCAGGGTTCCTCGCCGCACAATCGCTCATCCCGACGGACGCCAATCCCCGCTCAACCCGGGCGAGAACTTCGTGTGAATGGAGGCCCAAATTGAGTGGCCCGAACGCGACATCCTCACGCACGGTCGGGCAGAAGAGTTGGTCATCGGGGTCTTGAAATAGGAACCCGACCTGCCGACGCGTCTCACGCAGATGAGGCTTCGTCACGGCGAGATCGTTTACGAATACCTGCGAGTCGCTGACGTGCAGGACCGGCGGCGATGGCAGCAGGCCGTTGCAGTGCATCAGTAGCGTGGACTTTCCCGCTCCGCTCGGCCCGACCACGGCAACACGCTCGTTGCGAGCCACGAGACACGAAATCTCACGCAGCGCCAGCCGTCCGTTCGGATACCGAAACGATAACTGACGCAACTCCAAAATCGCAGGCTCTGTCACTTGAGACGACTTTCCAAGAACGGACGATATCTCACGCGGCCATGAGTGAGATGTTTTAGGAAACCCGTGGCCTCACGGCTCGCTTATCCCTCGCGCGGCCCAAACTGCGTCGTGTACCCGCGCAAGGTATCACTGTCGGACGTAACCGAACTCGTGAGAGTTCGGATTGAAGTCTTGCGACTTCAGCTACGCCAGTGATTCCTGCGCAAGCCCTTATGGGGCTTAGGACTGGCGCATCAACAACTGGCGGTAATAATTTGATGGTGAGCCGGGTGCCGTGAGGCCCCGGGTTCTTCGCCGAAAAGTCCGGGGCCTCACGGAG
>JAYTXB010001016.1:0-3688 GCA_043743205.1 Schlesneria sp. | reverse complement strand
TCTTCGACATGCTCGCGCACTCCTTTGCGTATGAGGAAAACGCGAACATCATCAACATCCACCGCTTACGGCAAGACCAATTCCCGGATAGCCTCTGAGTCAACCTCGCGCCAACTTCTCGGCTCGCTGGTTGAGTTCAACGGGGACTTTCTCGATGAGTTCGTCGATTACGCGGTCGGGTGTGTAGCCCTCGCTTTGAGCCGCGAAGGTCGTGACCAGCCGATGTCGCAGGACCGGATGCGCAACCGACTTGATGTCTTCGGTCGTTACGTGGAAGCGACCTTCGAGCAGCGCACGCGCCTTGGCTCCGAGGATGAGGTACTGACCTGCACGCGGTCCCGCTCCCCACGACACGAACTCCTTCACGAACTTCGGCGCGTCGGCTTCCTTCGGTCGAGTCGCCCGCACGAGATCGCGCGCGTAGACGAAGACGTGCTCGGCGACGGGAACTTTCCGCACGACCTCTTGCAGCGCCAGTATCTGTCGCCCGGTCAGCATGATTGACAATTGAGGCTCTTCACCACCGGTTGTCTGCTTCAGGATGCGCAACTCCTCGGCAGCATTTGGGTACTTCACGACGATGTTGAACATGAACCGGTCCAACTGGGCTTCGGGAAGCGGATACGTTCCCTCTTGCTCAATCGGGTTCTGCGTGGCGAGAACAAAGAACGGGACCGGCAACCGGTATGTATTGGACCCGACCGTGACATGTCGCTCCTGCATCGCTTCGAGCAGTGCGGCCTGAGTCTTCGGCGGGGTTCGGTTGATTTCGTCCGCCAGCAACACGTTCGTGAAGATCGGCCCTTGCATGAACTGAAACAACCGTCGGCCGGACTCAGGGTCTTCTTGCAGCACGTCGGTCCCGGTGATGTCCGAGGGCATCAGATCGGGGGTGAACTGAATGCGTCGAAACGAGAGCTGCAGAATTTTGGAGACGGTGCTGACCAGCAGTGTTTTGGCGAGACCGGGCACGCCCATGAGCAGACAGTGCGAGCGACAGAACATCGCGATCAGCAACTGATCGATTACGTCGGCCTGCCCGATGATGACTTTGCCAATCTCTTGCCTCAATCGCGTGTAGGCACTGGCCAGCCCGCGAATCGCGGCAAGCTCTCGCTCGCGGGCATTGGCCTCACTGTCGATACCAGGTCGATCACCTTCTGGTCGATCTTCGTCGGCTGGGATAAAAGTCATGTCGAGCGGTCTCAATGAGAGTCGAGTCTCGGTGCGAGGTTCATCAGGAACACGATCCTTGCAGGCGCGGTAGCGAGTATCGAATTCCGCTCCTCCCGCCTAAGATGCGGTGGCATGATAACCGGGCTGAGATCGGCTCGCCTGTCTCTCACAAAACGATACGAAGTCTCGTGGGCACTGCCCAAGGACATGAAGGCTGTTCATCTTGTTCGTTGATCATATTACCCCAACATCGGAACCCGTTGGACTGATCGAAGCCAACGAGAACAATGCAGGCAATGCAGAGCGACCATCTCAAACTCCAATTGGCAAGCCACCAAACAGGGGGGTGACTCGCGATTCCGGCAACGCTCGAACGGGTGTGGAGCTTGCGAATCCGCCGCGCCGCCAAAGATCACGGCTGGCTTGGTGGTTGACGGCCTTCGGTGTGGTCCTGGGGAGCAGCGTGCTGGCGTGCTGCTTGGGCTGGGTTGGAGCGGCGTTAGTGTTCGGGCCAACTCAAACGAAATTGCCGAGTGAGATTGATCAGGTCGCGCAGCGAATGGCTTCGCTCCACTTGCCGCCGGAGTTCCAGCCGACGTGGGGTTGGGCTGCGGATCACTCGTTATTTTGGTTGCAGATCGCTCGCTTCGATCACCGCGACAAACGCGGACTACTGCTCATCGGAGAACTTCATATTCGGCCGATGCCAAACCCGCACGAACTCGCACAGCTCCGGCAATTGATGGAGGATTCGTCGCCCGAACTGCGACTGATCAATCCCATGCAGGTCGAGAGTCGGGCGCTGACTATTCGCGGCGCCGATGCCAAGTTTGAAATCGTGAACGGTGAAGACCGAGCTTCAACAACCAAGATGCGACAAGTGACGGGAACGTTCAAAGGCCGCGAAGGAACGGTGCTGCTGCTCTTGCAATCAGAGGCCGATCAATTGCCGGACGCCGCGATCGAAGAATTACTGACCGCGCTGACAAAGTCCGGCGACGCGCCGTGAACACGCCCGCTCGATAGACTCCCACAGAGACGGCCGAGCGTGGGCAATCACGCATTTCCCGATTCGCGAAGCAGGGCTGGGGGAGCGACTCAACAACCGCAACATCCGATCGGGTCGGAGGCTATTCAGAAACCTAGCCCCTCGCCAATCAACGCCCCAGTTCCGACGGTGCCGTCTTTGATCTCGAACATCGACGGGAAGCGTTTGACCCACGGTTTGTTTGCTGCCGGGCAGTACTGGCGACCATTCCCTTCGATCGCGGCCACGGTCGGGATGCGAGCCGCCAGACTGGCCGAGTGCAAGAACGAATAGCCGGGACATGACAAATCTTGCACGCAGAGGAACAGCCCGAACTTCTGAGCGGCCGCTCCGAGCAACAACGAATCCGTGTGCCCTTTACACGCCTTGATCGCCACACCCGAATAGCCCATCTCACGAGCAAGTAGCAACGAGTCGTAGTCCGTCAGTGACTCGTCGATGACAACCGGCTTAAGCTTCGCGGCTGCGTGCATCTTGTTGTCAGGGTAAGCCTTCAAATCGCGATTCGTCGGCTGCTCGATGTATTGCACACGGTCGTAGGCTGAAGACGACTTTGCCTGCACTTGCTTGAGAAAGTCAATGACGTACGCAGGGCTGGAACACTTCTCATTGAAGTCGAGAGAGTAAACCCACGTCGAGCAACCGCGCGCCGCTTGAGCCTCGTTCGCGACCCGATCCACCGCCAGTACTCGCTCCACATCCCACTCGAAGTTGTCACCCGACAACTTGATTTTCATGTGAGTCAACCCGTTGAAAGCGATCCATTGCCCGAGTGTCTCCGGTAGGCCATCACCCACTTTTTGCACGACATCTTCATTCGTCAACGGATCGATTGCGCCGACAAGGTGATAGAGCGGTAGCGAAGCCTTTGGTTCACGCAGCGTGTACTTGTCGAGGTACTCACCGGCGAAGTCCTTGTCCAAGTATTCGGACAGGTCGTGAGCCATGAATTTCGACGACAACAAGTTATAGCTGTTCTGTCCGTGCAACCGACCGTAGGCATCGTGGAGCGCGGCGTCGAACGGGCTGGCCGCAACTGCCAATGCAAGCTTCGGAATTGGCTCTGGCAGTTTCAGCTTATTGGAAAGAAGTTTGCCGAGATGTTCGTACTCGGCCGACATGTGATACGACAAGTCAATTGGGTGACCATAGTCGTTACACGAATTCGCCATGCTGACGACTTCTTCGGCGAATTGTTTCATCGCCGCCTCGGTCTGCTCGGTAGAAATCGCATCTGTCGGCCAAGCCCAGATATTGCCGACCGGCATGCTACCGAGCCCAGCCGCGTGGCGTTTGCCGTCACGCGACTCGACCTCCACATCGACGTTCATGAGGAACGATTTGGATTGCACGCGTCCGCCGAATTTCAGCGGGGTTCGAAACGTCACGGCTTCAAACGCGCAGGCGGCACTGCGGATGCGGATGTCGGTCGCTTTGGCCATTTTTCTCTAATAAGGGCTGGAG
>JAYTXB010001015.1:0-8010 GCA_043743205.1 Schlesneria sp. | reverse complement strand
CAAGCCGCTCTTCTTGAGCACGGCGACAAACGTCTCGACGTTGAGCTTGCTGGACATCGAAGTTGTGCCTGCTCCAAAACCACCGAAACGCGGACTGTCACTGCGAAGACAGCGACCTCAGAAGTTGATCCCGTCACAATCTCATCGACCGACTGGCCGGGGCGAAACGTGCCCGCGTAAACTAACAGTCGATTCCGAGTGTTGCCAGTCTCTGCAGTCCATGCCGGAACCCTCGCGGGCTGCTGAAGTCGCTTGCCTTGGACGGTCAGCATGACGCCTTAACCAGCCGTTGAAAATTGTAAGGCGGCCTTTCAGACGTTCCGTTTTCTGCTTTGAACTCGGACGGGCAAAGGTGCCCATCCTACGAATTTCATCAGGGTGTTAAGGCGAGCCACGGCCCGGTTTTTGAGAGTGACACTTCACGCGGACGAACGTGATCCGTTTCACCGTGTGGGCAACGCCCCGCGCTTGAGTGACGTGCGAGCCTGTTTCTTCGATCGACGCGTGGGGCATTGCCCACGGGGTGAAGCGAGGAAAAGGTTTCGCGTGGACGCACTCAAGGTATAAAACGAGTCGAGCAAGAACAGCGGCCATTCATGGCGGCTTACATGCAGTGGTGGTCAAAGTCGAGATGAAGAACTATCTCATGGTGGAGGAACAGCATGAGCAATCGGCTCTCACAATCTCAGCTGAAGTATCGCGAACGAGATGCTCGGCTCGGAACGATCGCGCTGCTCTCAGGTTTTGCGATTCTCGTCCTGCGCGGTTACGAATCGGTGCAAGGGATTTCTGGAATGCCGCGTTTCTGGCAACAGAACCCAACGATGTGGTTCGTGATTGGCGTGGCAGGAATCGTTGTTGGCTGGCGATACCTGTTGTGGGCCGAGCCGCGTGACGGCGAGTCTCGGGCTTGGAGGCCGGTCATTCCCGGCCGTCGTTTTAGAGAGGTCGTGATCTACTCACGAGCCAACTGCCCGCTGTGCGACGAAGCTGCCGATGTCCTCGCCGATTACGCACACTGGCTACCGAAGGGATTGGAAGTGGATATCGACCGCGATCCAGAACTCCTTCAGAAGTACGACACACTGGTTCCCGTTGTGGCCTGCGATGGCAAGGTGCGCTTTCGAGGTCGAGTGGATGAACGCTTGTTGCGAAGATTGATCGAAGGAACCGCCCCCGTCACGTGGCTGTAGTGGTGCTGTGATTCACGAGGAGGGATGCCTCGACCGGTTCTAGTCGAGTCGTTCGTGCCAATTCCGCTTCGCGCGGAAACTCGATAGGATTCGCCGCCCGACCACTGAGCCGCTTCAGTGCCAACAGACTTCGCTACGGACTTTGAAAACATGACGATTCCCTCTCGCATCCTGATCGCTGACGACAACCTGCAAAACTGCGAATTGCTCGATGCCTTTCTCGCCGACGAGCCGTTTGAGATCGCGATGGCTCACGATGGCCAAGAGACTCTTAACAAGGTCGCCGAATTCCAGCCGGACCTGATTCTGCTCGACATCATGATGCCAAAGCTGAGCGGCTACGAAGTTTGCAAGCGACTCCGTGCGGACAAGGCGACCAAGGACATCCCGATCCTGATGGTGACGGCCCTCAACGAACTCGGCGACATCGAACGCGCGGTCCAAGCGGGTGCAGACGACTTCCTGACGAAGCCCGTTCACCGGCTGGAACTCACCACGCGAGTCCGGTCTCTCCTGCGCGTCCGCCACCTCACCAACCAACGCGACCGGCTGCTCGCCTACCTCGAAGAAGTCGATGGCGAGGCGGTGAAGTCGCTCGGATTGAAGTGAACACCTAGGAGAGTGTGATTGCCGAGTTATTCTTTCCGTATGCCAGTTGCTCCGAGTCCGATATGGGCGAACAGACATCGTGGGTTATCGAGCCGAGGGTTTTCCCCACGACTTACGGAAGGTTTGCAAACGCGATTCGTGAGGCAGGGCATTGCGTTGTCGAGTGGAGTGACGAGTGGTGGCAATCCAACGATTGGCCTCGCTTGAGTGACGAGCCAGCGATCTTTCACGGTAGCCTCGGAAACGCCGCCCGCGTCCGTTCGGAGTGTCCTTGGCAACCCGGAGCGTTCTGTAACGTCGCCGCTTTCCATTGCTCGCAGTGGTATCCATCCGCCGCTCGGTGGCTGGTGCATCAAAATTGGCACCTCACCGGAGCAAGCGAATTGATCGAACAACGCGATACCATTTTGGAGCAGATCGGCTCGCTCGAACGATTCTTCGTCCGCCCCGACAGCCCGTTGAAGCCGTTCTCGGGTCGCGTGCTTTCTCGCCAGCAACTTTCATTGAAAGCCCTCGACCACGGTTTCTACTACGACGACACGTCGCTTCCGATCATCGTAGCGCCTGTGCGAGAAATTGGACGGGAGTGGCGTTATGTGGTTGTGGAAGGGGCTGTTGTTGCCGGCAGCGCGTACGAAGCCGTCGGCCGCCAGCAGCGATCAGATGACCCTGCCGGTGAGCCTTGGAAGTTTGCCTCTAACATCGCTGCCAACATCCCCGCACCGGACGAAGTCTACGTACTCGATATCTGTGAGGCTGAAGGTAAGTTACATCTTCTGGAACTCAACCCCTTCAGCGGCGCGGACCTCTATGCTTGTGAACCGAGGGCGGTCGTTGATGCCGTGTCCTCTTTTTCTGCGAAACTTGTCGCGCGAACGCTCACTGGAACAACACACTGAATGTCACCCCAGCCACTGCCTCAGATCGTTCTCAAGCCGCGTAAGGCGTTGCCGTTTTTCAGTCGGCATCCGTGGGTCTTTCAGGGGGCCGTCGATTGGCTCGTGGGAGACCCTCAGCCGGGAGATGTGGTCGATGTTATCGACAATGCCGAGCGATTTGTCGCGCGCGGGTTGTTCAACCCGGAGAGCCAGATCTGCGTCCGACTCTACTCGTGGGACGAGGCTGTTCCGCTCGACGAGTCGTTCTGGTCGCAGCGGCTCGACGACGCGATCGCGTTGCGCCGACGATTGTTTGGCACTCGTAGGATGGACGCCTCGTCCGTCCGCCAAGGCGACAACTCGAATGAGAAGACGGACGGACGAGGCGTCCATCCTACGGAAGAACCAACGTTCTCGGCCGACTCTGCGTGTCGGCTTGTCTTCAGCGAGGCCGATGGGTTGTCGGGGTTGACCGTGGATCGCTACGGCGACTGGTTGCTGCTGCAAGTGACCAGCTTCGCCGTCTCGAAACGATTGGACCTGATCGTCGAGTTGCTGCGGTCGAAGCTCAACCCGCGCGGCGTCTGGTTGAGGACTGAGAAGGGAATTCGTGAGGCCGAGGGTCTCGAACTGACGGACGGGTTGTTGTGGGGAGACGCTCCGCCGCGACCGCTCGTCATTCGCGAGAACGGTGTGCAGTTCAGCCTCGACGTGGCGGAAGGACAAAAGACCGGCTTCTTCCTTGACCAACGCGACAACCGCCGCCGCGTGGCTGATCTGGTGAGTGGGCATCGCGTCTTGGATCTTTGTTGTTACTCGGGTGGCTTCGCGCTGAATTGCCTCGTCAACGGCGGGGCGAGTCACGTCACGGGCGTCGATATGTCCGAGTCGGCACTGGCACTCGCTCAGTCCAACGCGGAATTGAATGGCGTCGCGGATCGACTGACATTGGTGAAACGCGACTGTTTCAAAGCCCTCGAAGAGTTCGCGACGGCTGGAGAACGCTTCGACACCGTGATCCTCGATCCACCGAAACTCGCGCGACACAAACAGGGAGTCGAGGCGGCCTTGCGAGGCTATTACAGCTTGAATCGCTCGGCGCTCAGCATTCTGAAACCCGGCGGGTTCCTGGTGACCTGCAGTTGCTCGGGGCATGTGTCGCACGAGACGTTCTTGGATGCTCTCGCCCAAGCCGCACTTCACGAAAACCGACGCCTCCAGATTTTGGAGGCTCGCGGCGCAGCGGCCGATCATCCGACTTCGATCACGTGTCTCGAATCCGACTACCTCAAGTGTTACCTTTGCCGCGTTGTGTAAGGCGAGCGGCAGTGATTGTCGTACCGCGATGTAGGATGGGCACTCTTGCCCGTCCGGCTTTCTGTCTTCCAGCCAGACGGGCAAGAGTGCCCATCCTACAGGGACATTTCTTGTTGCCGCTCGCCTAAGCACCCAGCTTGTCGGGTTGTCCGGTTTCCCATGAATGACAGTCTGGAAGCCTATCCCACGTTTTTGATGAGCTGACGCTCAAGCAGAGAAAGATCACCGCGTGCCGCGACCTTCCGAAAACTCCCGCGACGATGAAGACCTCGACGACGATCTCGATGAGACCCTCGATGGTGAGGCTCTCGACGACGACCTTGATGAGGACGATCTGGACGACGACGACTTCGAGGACGACGAAGTTGAAGACGAGGCGTTTGAAGAGGAACCCGCTTCGGCCGCGCTGCCCGTTCGTCCGCACGAGCAGCTCCTGATTGACGCGATTCCGGAACTCGATGCGGTTCGTGTCGTCTGCACGACGGCGGGGCGAGGTCAGTTCGCCGAGACCTACGCGCGCGAACGGCCCGACTCGAAAGTCGCCTGCTGTTTCTTCGATCTCTATCAGAAAAATCAGACCGAGTTCCAAGTCTTCGATCAAGGACCAATCGAGAATCTGCGGCTCCTCTGCAAGCCGGACTTGCCCGAGGGTGAGTTCGATCTCGCCGCGTTCGTCTTCCGCAAAGGGGGCGACGCCGAGTTCACACGCGACTTGATGCAGCAGGGCTATCAACGACTGGCGGTCGGCGGTCGCATGCTCGCTTCGACCGACAATGATGAAGACCAGTGGCTGCACGAGCAGCTTCACAGCCTGTTCTCGAAGGTGACGCGACGCCCCTTCAAAAAGGTCGGCACGCTCTACCTTGCGACCAAGACCGGGCCGCTGAAGAAGGTGAAGAACTACGACGATGAGTTCGCATTCCGCGATCAAGGGCGACTCATCAAGATGTTCAGTCGGCCGAGTGTCTTTTCACATCGCCGGATCGATCTCGGTGCGAGGACGCTGATCAACGCGATGCAAATCCGACCGAAGATGAAGGTGCTCGACATGGGCTGCGGTGCGGGAACAGTCAGTCTCGCAGCGGCCTTGCGTGCCGAGAATGTCACGGTCATGGCTCTCGATTCCAACCCGCGCGCCATCCAATGCACAGAGCACAACGCGGAGATCAATGGTGTCTCGGGCATCACGGCGATCTTGGATTGCGAGGGAGCATCGGCCTCGACTCACGACTTCGATCTGGTGCTGGCCAACCCGCCGTACTTCTCCGGCTACGCCATTGCCGAGCTGTTTCTCGACACCGCCTACCGCGCATTGAAACCGGGTGGCCTCGTACAGGTTGTCACGAAAACACCCAACTGGTTCGTGGAGCGAATGCCCATGTGGTTCATCCACATCGAATCGGTGGAAGCGAAGGGTTACCACTTGGTCTCGGGACGAATCCCTCGGCCGTGAGATACCTCGCAAGGGATGAACTGAGGACTGGCGCATCAATAAGTGGCGGCACCCGGCTCACCAAAGACGGACAGTGATTGATGCGCTGGTCCTAACAGCCCGTTGAAAAACTGTAGGATGGCCTCCTAGGCCGTCGTTTTTCTGCGGGAAATCGGACGGGCAAGGTGCCCATCCTACGTTTTTCAACGGGCTGCTAAGGCATTCTCCAACGCACCTTGGTCTCTAGGCTTCCGAAGTCTTCGGAAGTCTTTCACGCCGTGTGCCTCCAGCGAAGAGGCCGAATTCAAAAAGCGGCACGCCCCGGTTGCCCGAGGGCAACCGAGGCGTGCGGGCTCTATCGCAGCTTCGACTTGATTTCACAGCGGGTGATCGGTTCAACGACAGCCTGCTGAAGAACACGCTCGCGATTCGGATGATCTCATTGCACCGCTGCAAACGTGCGCGGCGCGGCGCGGAAGATCGCGAGGTTCTCCACAGTACTGAACAGGTGCAGGCGATGCCGGAACCAGACGGCGTGGTCGAGTGAGCCATTAGCGACAGCGGCTCCTTGTCGGACAGCCACCACATCTAGCCCTCCCGCCATCGGGGCGTAGAGTTCCGGGTTCGCTTGGAACTTGGCCAAGGCTTCGGCCGAACTGAAACGGTAGACCTGAGCTTGGTGTTCGTAAGTGAATTCATCGAGAGCCAGTGTCACGCGTCGATCATCTCGAATGGCAACCGGGCAAAATCCCTTCAGGCCATCCGCCAGTTCGACAAAGCCGGTCGCGGGATTGGACGAATTGGCGGCGAGAGTCGCTTGCTCCCCTTTGACCCATTCCAAACCAGTTAACTCTTCGGTGTCGTCGGACTTCGCTTCGGGACGATTGTCGTCGTCATCGAACACGCTGGCCAAGTCGTCTGATTGGTCAAGATCGCGGCTCAGAGGATTTGGAGCGGAAGAGTGAGCGACGTGGGTAAGGTTAGAATCCCAAGTTGATTTTTGGACTTCGCGCGGCGGTGTCACTTCAGTCAGCGACGACACTTCCAAGCTGGCCGTCTGAGTTCGGGTGTTTAGTTGAGACGCCGCGATGTGGGAGACGAACGATCCCTCGGGCACGATCATCGGTGGCTGGAACTCGGGCGATGCTTGATCGCGTTGAGCCATTGCATCGGCGTGGGACTCGGATTCGGTGTCTTCGAAGAATGGGAGTTCTTCTTCTGCGGGGACTCGATCACGTGGACGGGAGGCCGATTCTTTTGCGGCTCTGCGAGTGGCAGGGGTACTCGCCGTCGAGGCATCGTGAATCTCCGGTGCTAGGAATTCGGAAGCATGAACCAATGGCGGTTCGGCCGTCTCAGAGAGACTCGGTGTCGAGGTATCTAGGGTGACTTCAGTCGCCGTGAGCGTGGCCGCCAGTGGAACATCGGCAAACGGTTCGGCCAAGGAAGCCACCAGCTTTGTTGCGGGGGCAGCGGGTTTCACTGCGATCTGAGCGGGCGGGACAATTCCTGTCGCAACCTGCTGTTCAAGCTGAGCGAGCATCGTGGCATGAGACTTGTTGTTCGGGTCGCGTGAAATGGCGCGGCGATAACAGTCGATCGCCAGCGGCTGCTCACCCCGTTGAATGTGAACGTAGCCGAGATTGGCTTGCGCGTGCCCCTCGCTGTTGATCTTTCGGAACGTCGCGAGGCTTTCGTCGAAGCGACCCTGATAGCCGATCGCCAACGCGAGATTGTTGACGGCTCGTGCGTTCTCAGGTTGTAACTTGACCGCCTTGGTGAGCAGTCCTTCCGCCTGGACATAGTCTTGCTGCAGGATCGCCGAGTAGCCCATGTCAGTCAGCAGCGAGGCATTGTTGGGATCAAGCTTCCGAGCATGCTCAAAGTACTTCGAGGCCGTGACGTGATCCCCCAGTTGCGTGCTGACAACTCCCATGCGATGGGCGTACAGCGGAATCTCAGGCGACTTTTTTTGAAGACTGGCGTACAGATCGCGTGCCTTGGCGTAGTCCTTCTGCTTTTCAGCACTCAGGGCGAGCCGGTATTCGTCTGCCGCCGAATGCTTTCGGGAGACCACGGGAATCGAAGACAACTTGTTCGGTAGGCTCGCACAGCCAATACCCCCGAGTGGTGTGCAGGCCAGCAACAAGCCGATCCCGGCTCTTCTTACGAATCGCATGTGTGTCTTCCCCCTCAAACTTGAGGCGAAACGACGGAACCGCGCTGGTTCCTGCCGCTCCACGCCAATCAATCAGCACAACTCGAAGGCATCTGGTGGCCGATCTCCACCGACACAAGTCCGGTCGCATTTGTTGTATCGGTTGTGCCGACTTTGGGGTTCAGATAAAAGTCGCGCAAAGTGGAGTTAGGGCGTTAACTGTCCGTTGAAAAAGTAACCCGAGGCGTGAGCGAGGGATGGTGAGATTGCGGAAGCGTCAAGAAACACGTCCCTCGCTCACGCTTCGGGTTACTACAAATCCTTTTTTTCAACGGACTGCTAATTCGACTGTCTGGCTTCTACTGACACAGCGTAACTTTTGTGATAACTGCTGGTTGAGTGATTTGCGATGGAACGCGATCT
>JAYTXB010001014.1:0-5690 GCA_043743205.1 Schlesneria sp. | reverse complement strand
GGAGCCACCGCAGCCGGTGGTCACCAACGCCAAAAGTACGGCAACTACAGAACTCCATCGGAAACCTGAAAACGTCCGCATGATCGACTTTCCTAGTGCGAGTTGCATCAGAATTAATATAAGCACGACACAGTGTGTGGTTATTATTTCGTAAAAAAAATGGCACGCCGCCGATCACGTTGAACATCAAAGTGCAGCTTCCCGGTCGGCTTCTGACTGACCGGAAAGCCTGACCGGACATCACTCCGACGCGATAGGCTGAGGCACCAAAATCAGATGCCAGCCCCTCCGACGAAGACTTCTGAAAACACCTCGTCCCGACGGACAGGCTCACCTCGCAATGCCAGTGCCAGCGTTGCCTGATCCATCAATTGAGCAGAGAAGTTCCGGACATCCAGTAAAACTCGCCGAAAGCGGCAGGTCGCTTCTTGGCTACAGGGTTCGTAACTGCTGACTGAAACACAGCCGATCGGTGCAATCAGCCCATCAAAATGCCGGACAACTTCCCCCATGGTGATCGCCTCGGGCCGTTTCGCCAGAACAAAACCTCCGTCTCGTCCCGCGATACTCTGCACCCAACCGGAAATTCGGAGTTCGATCATGATCTGTTCGAGAAACCGCCTTGGTATGTCGTTCTTCTCGGCCAGTTCTCGAATAGAAATCGGTCCCTCACCGAACCGCTCGGCGAGGTTAAAGAGAGCACGCAACGCATAATCCGACTTCTTAGAGAGCTTCATCGGAATTCGAGCCCACACTTCTGAAGAGATAATCACGACCAAGATGGTGGTTATTTATCGAAGGAGCAAACGGCTGTCAACAGAACCAGTAACAGAACCAGAGATTTTCGACGAAGTGGTGTACGGAAGAATCGCCGGAAGTTCCCTTAGCAGCCCGTTGAAAAACGTAGGATGGCCTCCCAGGCCGTCCGTCCTCGGCATTGAACGCGGACGGGCAAGGTGCCCATCCTACGCTCTTCAATAGGCTGCTGGTCAGGCACAGCCTGACTCTTCCCTACGGTCGGCAGGGGCGGTAGCGAAGCGGATGGCCTTGTTTCCGCGAGCGCGCCTGTTTGGAACGGAGCCTTCCCGTTGGTCAGACCCCGCCGCAATTGAACATTGGGCACGAAGTTGGGCCTCGAAGACTCGCTCCACTCTACTTGACCACATTTGGAATGGGTTTGAGCCGGGTGCCGGTGACTTGGTGCTTGTCGAACTCGGCGCTGAAACTCGTAAGAGCGTTATTGAACGTGAAGACCACAGATTTTTTAGGGTCGTACTCGGCTTCCCAAAACTGAACGTGCATTGTCTTCGGGCCGACGACCCAATAGTTCCAATTCCATTCGTCATGGAATTTCCCGTTGGCGCGGAATTGCAGGGCACCTGAGACGGGGGAAGGACAACTCGGCCAAATCACTCCAACGACACAGCCACACGAAAACCGATGCTGCCGTACACTCGAGCGGAGTCGTCGTCGTCGCGGCTACCAACACGGCCACCGATCGCGAGGTCGTCGAACGAACCGCCCCGCAACACATGAGACGACCCGGCGATGGGACCGGTCGGATTCGTTCCCCCCGGCAGTTTGTCCGCGTACCAATCGGCACACAATTCCGTACAGTTGCCGGAAATATCGAGTAGCCCCCACGCATTGGGCTTCTTCTGCCCTACTTCATGAGCATACCGCTCGCGGACATTCCAGGTGTTCTTGCGGCACCACTCAAAGTCACCCAGCTTCGAGTCGTCCGGGCCGGAAACATAGGCGGTCGTCGCCCCCGCCCTCGCGGCCCATTCCCACTGCGCTTCGGTCGGCAACATGATCGTCTCCTTCGTGGACAAAACGCCCGCCTGGCGTGCCGCCGTGGTGAGCTTGACGCAAAAGTCGATCGCGTTCTGGTGACGGACGTAGGCCACCGGGTATTTCCCGCCGTCCTTCACATACTCCTTCCCCTGCCACGGCTTGGTCTTCGTCACCGCGAGGTACATCGCCTGCGTGATCTCCGTCTCCAGCATCCAGTAACCCTTGTCGAGCACGACCTCGACCTGAGCTTCGTCTGCTTGATGCCCCACCTCACCCGCTGGCGTTCCCATCTGGAACTTGTTGGGGAACGAAGTCGTGGGCGGAATCCAACGGAAGGCGAAGTCGATCCCGTCGACCGTCACGAGCCGACGTTCACCAGCCTTAGTTAAGGTCTCTGGACTTTCATCTTTTTGGAAATGAACCTTGCAACTGGGTCGGGCCTTTTGAAAGGCTTTGACGCCCGCCTCTGTCACCTTGGTCTTTTGAAGTGATAGCTCTTCCAAACCATCGAGTGTTTCAAGGTCTCGCAATCCAATATCGGTGACAGCCGTGTGATCCACCGCAAGAAACCGGATGTGCTTCAGTCCACGAAGATGGTTGAGTCCGACATCCGTAATTGGCGTGCCTCCCAACGACCAGTGAGTCACCTGCGGCAAGGCTTTCAGGTGTCGGAGTGCGGCGTCGCTCATTTTGGTGGACTGCATGGAAACACTCCAAAGTTTCGCGAGCGGCTTCAACCCCGGCAACCCTTCTCCGGTGAATGAGTTTGATCCCAATTGGACATCTTGGAGCGCTGGAAAATTTTGCAAATGGACCAACCCAGCGTCGGTCAGCGTGGTCGCCCAAAAAACCAGCAATCGAACTTTGGAGAGTTGCTTGAGTTCCGTGAGCGTAGATTCGTTAAGCGAACGGGCCACGTTAAACCACAGTTTTTCAAGTCCCGTCAGAGTATTGATCGAAGCAAAACCTTCGGCAGAAATATCCGTTCCCCATAAATTCCATAAATGCAATTCTCGTATCGAAGTCAGTCCTTTTAGTGATTCAAGAGCCTCGTTAGAAAACTTATTTCCATCAAAGCCGACGCCACGAATTTGGAATGATTTGTTCGCCAAGTCATCGATCTTTGAAATGCCGACATTGGTCTTCTCGTCCACGTCAACCGTAATCCAGCCACCGATAGCCAAAACCTTTTGAGCAGCAGTCCACTGTGACGTATCGGTTGCTGTCTTTGGAGTCACGGTCTGACCGGAACCCTCAGGAGCGTTCCATTCACAGACATAGCCGGGAGTCCAGGCGGTGGACTTGTCGGGTTGGTTGCACCACCCGCCGACTCGGTCTTTGAGCATCATCACTAGGTAACGCTTACCTGCGGTGCTGCGGTCGGGCTGCCCATTGCCGAAGTTGTTGAATGCCAAACCGTCACCGTTGTTCCACAACCACGTTCGCTCTTGAACTTCGTCGGTCGCTCCCAGCCAGATACCCGGCAGCATGCGTTCGATGGCGAGCTTCATCACGAAGTCGTTCTCGGCCTGTGAATTGATTTGGACCAGCCGGCCTCCCATTCCCTCACACTTCTGCTTCGCTTCGTGCCACGTCAGTTGTTCCGGGAAGACCTTAAACAGTTTCTTCTCGAACGCGACGACATCTGCCGGAGTGCCTTTGAATGTTTTGCTGCTGGCCGAGGATTCCCCCGAAACGCTCGTCGTCAGCGTCCGGCGGTCGATGACGGCGTTGCCCAGTTTGGTGACAACGTCCGATTTCACGAGTTCCACGGTGACGGCTGGGTTTTCGCCCCGCTTCAATGTGAACTTGTCGGTGTCGAACTCGACGTTGCCCGACTTGATGTGGAGCGTATGCTGCCCCGGCGTGGCCTTCACCTTCTGACCGCCATCGGCGAGCGTGATCGTGCCGCGTTGGAACGTCACTTCGATGTCGTCGTTGAGGACCTCAACCTTGACCAGCGCGTCGCTACTGCGAAACCATAATGTGACAGCAAAGAGTAGCGCGACGCTCGCACAGCCGAGGATTGTCCAGCGGAACGGAGGCGGCTGGCTGTTCCACCAGGCCGTGAGCGGAGCCAGAACCGACGCTACTTTGGTTGCGGTCTGTTTCCGAGCCGCTTTCGCCTCAACAAGGGGTGTCGCTTTGACTTCATCCAGAAAGTTGAACGGGGACGGGGTTCCCTGTTCTGGTGTGAACAGGATACCCGTGAATGTGCGTGTCAGGCCGTCGGTATAGGAGCCAACGGCGGCTTGAGCGGGGGCGATGATTGAGCCAGCCGCCTTGGAAGTCCCCTTGGCCACCTCGGCGAGAGCATCGGCAGCCGCTTTCATCGACGGGTAACGATTCGCCGCCTCCTTGGCCATCATCTTCAAGCAAACAGCTTCGAGATGCGGGTTGAGGTCGGGGCGATACTCTCTAGGGGGCGGCGGTTCTTTAACGAGGATCGCGCCGAGGACCGCGTGAATGCCTCCTTCAAACGGCAACTTGGATGTGAGCAACTGGTACAGGACGACGCCGAGGCTGTATTGGTCGGTCGCACCGGTCAGCTTTTCGTGATCCCCTTCGACCTGCTCCTTCGACATATAGGCGGGGGAGCCGATCAGCGAGCCACGTTGAGAAAGCTGCGTCGAGTTCTGCGAGTCGGTCTGATGAACCAGGCCGAAGTCCATCACGACCGGTTCGCCCTTCTCGTTGACCATGATGTTGTCGGGCTTCAGATCGCGATGCACGACACCGTGCGCGTGCGTCTCGTGCATGGCGAGAGCGATTTTGCGGACGACTGCCATCGCCTGCTTCTCAGTCATCGGCTTGTCGGGCTTGATGAACTCGGTCAGCTTCTTGCCGGGAACATACTCCATCGAGATATAGTGTCGCCCGCCGATCTCACCGACATCGTAAACTCCACATAAATTCTGATGCTTGATCTTTGAGACGGCTCGGGCTTCTCGATAGAAACGCGTCATCAACTCGCCGTCGGCATCGTTCGCAAACGTCGGCGTCTTCAACGCGACATCGCGATCGAGCAGCGTGTCCTTGGCTTGATAGACGGCTCCCATCGCCCCTTCGCCCAACTTCTGCTTCACCAGATAGCGACCAAAAGAACTGGGCAGGTCGTTGGGCGACTTCATGAGTGGCGAAGCTGCTGGAACCGGAGCGGCCGGTGCCACAACTTTGGGCCGGACCAGCGAAGCGAACGCAGGGGCGGAAGGAGTGGAGAGACCGGCCTCATTCGGCCCATTTAATCCCGCACCGGTCGGAAGAATGGTGCGGGTCGGCTTTCGCTGGCCATCTGCGGATGTCTGGATGGATGCTCCCGCGACGGAATGCGTGGAGACCTCGACCTTGGGACGAAGTGGATCGACCACGGCAGCATCGGCGTGAGACGGACGGGCTTTCCGAGCCAGCCCGCCTGCCATCCGGCGCGCCTCTTCATCGAACGCAATGAACGACCGCAACTCATCCGCCACGTCCGCGTATTGAGCCACAAACGGTTCGAGATCGAGAGTCTCGCCCCGATCAACCTTCGCAAAATAGTCAATCAACGCCGCCTGCACACGCGGGTCGTTCGACGGGACCGCCTCTCGAAATATCTCGCTCATCAGTTGGCCCATGAGTGCGAAAAGTTGTAATGCACGGAAGTCCTGTGAGGCAGAATGCTACTGAGGGAGAGTGGTGATCGCGAGTCCATGAGCGAAGGTGGCGGACAAGTTTCATTTGACATGGAAGAGGAGACCTGCGGTCGGGTGTTTCGGCGGGGTCAGGAGACCCGCGCCGAACGGGCTGTTAGGCGAGCGGCAGGTAAGAATTTACCGTAGACCGGACGCCAACGTCCGGTCTTTTCGAGCCGACCGGACGTAGGCGTCCGGTCTACGGCGGGTATGCGAACTCTT
>JAYTXB010001013.1:0-6589 GCA_043743205.1 Schlesneria sp. | reverse complement strand
AGCCGCTCCGCCGCCCGAAGAGATCGACCCGTGGGTGTAAGCTCGTCACAGGCCGAATGACGCACGATGCCTCATTCAAGTCCGTCACGAGCCCTCGTTCCCAAGCGGCCGCTTGGGAACGAGAGGAAGTACCTGGGGTTGGCGACGCCCCACTCAGAAGCCTCATGGTTGGCTGAGTTCGGTATCTTTCGAGTGGAGTGTCAGGAATCCGTAGCGCGTCTCGCCGCCACGCATCACGAAGAACTTCAACGAGTGAATCCCGTTCGAGTCCTTGGTGCCGGGCTGATCGAGGATGAACGGCATGTTGTCGAAGCTCGTGATCTCCCATTTGTCGAGTCCCACCAGCACGTCGTCCTTCCGGATGCCGTTGCTCGTGGCAGGTGAGCCGGGCTTCACCTCGATCACCTTCATCCCTCCTCGATACTTGGGGCCAACCTGAGACCGCTCCTGTTCAGGCAACGGTTCCAACCGCAGGCCGAGTTGCCGCCAGCTTCGGTCGCTCGATTCCTTTCGTGACTCTTTGACAAGCGATCCAAAGTCGAAGTTTCCTCCAGCCTTTGCTTGTATCTTGCGGAGGGCATTCAGCAGGTGGGCGATTCTGGCGTGAATGGAATTCGTTTGGCGGATGACGAGGCTGAGAGTCAGCTCATGAAAGCGGATCGCGCCTGCGCCGCCGACGGCATCCCATGAGTCTGGATGGACCGTCTGCTGAATCAAGTTCACCAGTTGCTCGCCATTCTTGGTCGGACTCTCGGCGGCAGTGGTGTTTGGTACGCCGTCTTTCTTCGCTGAATCCACCGGTTTCTTCCCGTCGATCAGCTTCGCGGGCGTCAGCGTGATCAGATCGGCAACCGAGTAAGTCACCACGACCTGCGGCCCCTCCGCCCGAGTCTGGCCCGTGATCTTGATGACTTTGTTTTCGATCACGAACGCCAGATGCAGCGGTTCCAACAGCAGCTTCAACGCGGATCGAAGCGGGACGCCCTTGACCTCCATCGTGACGGAAGCCGTTGCCGCCACGCCCTCGTCATCGAGACCTTCCTTGTCGAGAACGAAGTTCGCTGGCGTAGTCCGCGTGAGTTCATCAATGACCTGATTCAACGGGGTGGCGTTAAACTTCCACGTCACTTCGTCAGACAGTGTCTTCTCCAACGGGTTCTCTTTGACCTGCACACGAAACGGCGTCGGCGTGGTGTCCCCTTCGTACAAAACCTGCAACGTGACATCGCCCGCCTTTCTAGCTTGGAAGAGATAGTCCGTCGCTGTGAGCCGCGTGATCGCCAGAAGTTCGGCCCGATTCGGTTCGATCACGCCAGCCGGACGCCGGAATTCATGATGAGTCGTCTGTCCCTCGATCAGTGACAGCTCAACGGTTGCCGCCGTGGATGCGGGTGCCACGCGCTTCAGCAGCGACCGAAGCTGCTGCTCGCTGGAAAAACCTGTGACCCGGTCGATCTCTTTCCCATTCTCCAGTAGCACGAAGCAGGGGATAGAGGTGACGTTGAATCGCTTGGTGAGGTCCGCCGCCCGATCGACATCAACAGCCCGAATCGGCAGACCCTCGCGCACGAGCTTCCCGATCACTGGCTGCATCTGCTGGCACGGCCCGCACCAGGACGCCGTGAAGAACAGCAGCCCATCGTCGAGTTCAGTGACCGCCGTCTTGTCGGACGGCTCGGTTTTGCCATCGACCGCAGGTGGAGCGAGAGGCCTGTCTGCGAGTCGTTTCTCCATCAACTCGCAGAGCCGTCGCACGTCATCACGCAACCCGCGCACGTCGTCGCGCAGGGCGGTCAGTTCCGCGAGGTTTCGTTGGCGGGGACGACCCGGTTTGGAATCGTCGGCTGCGGCGAGTGTGACGTTGCGACTGGCGGGAATATCTTTGGGCTGAGCAGCGACAACCGGCAGTCTGTCCGTATCGGCAGCGGAACGGGAGGTGGCGGTGACCACCGGAACCGCACTGTCGGGTTGAGGACGAGGGATTGCGCGATCCAGTTCGTTGGGGATCACGATCAACATCGACGGCTTGCCCGGCTGCATGTCGTCGCCGCCGTTGCCTAGGCTGAAGACAACGAGGGCCTCACCGCGTGGCACAAGTGCCGACAGGTTGGCGGAAGTCAGCCTCGTCGATGTCGTGGCGGGCAATTTCTGGTCCAGCCAATTCCAACTGGTCGCAGATGCCGAGGTCACTTTGGCGCTGGAAGCAATCGTCAGATGTGTTCCCTCGTTTGTCGTGCGTGGTGTCACTGTGAACTGGCGTTTCACGATCGACAGCGACGACTGGGCCAACACTGGCTTTCGTGCCGAGAGCGGGTGACGAGCGACTCGGAAAGTCGGCGTATTTCCCGACTCCACTGCATTGTCCGACTCACTTTGAATGCTGCCCCGCTTCGATGTCACGATCTCTTCGAGGAACTTGGAAACATCCTTTTGCGGCAGTGTGAACGACAGTCGACAATTCCCTTGTTGCACCGCCTTCTGGAGTCTGCCTGCAAGCGATGCATACTCGTTCCGGTGAGTCACAACGGGGTGTTTATTGAGTTGGGCCGTATAGAAATTGGAAGGCCTATAGTACTCGACCACCTTGTTCGACCGGACCAGCTTCCACAGCGGCGAGTCATCCTCCGCGATCAGCGACTCATCGAGTTCGACCACTCGGACCGTCAGTTCGATCCGTGGCCGAGGGCTGGTCGGTTCGGCCTCCGCCTTGTCCTCCGTAGCTTGTGGCGTCGGAACCACGGTGAACGCATTCAACGTCGGTTCATCGGCCGCGAGATCGCGTTCATGGAAACCGATGGCCAACCAAGTGAGGACGGCACTCAGCAACGCGGTCATCCGTGACGTGGCGGTTTGTCTGTTCATTGTCGGACTCCGTTCGAGAATGGATTGCGATCGGTCAAGGTTCGAGGTGTCTCGGTTGCAAACGGGGGTGTTCGTCATTTCGTGTTTCGTGCCTTCGCCCCAACGGGGCCTCGGAAATCAGCCCAGGGCCAGCGAGCCTGAGCGAGCGCCGCCCTGGGTTTGTCGAAGCGTGATGATGGTGCCCTGAAGGGGCACGGGAGTGTTGTGCCGTTTCGCAGGAGTGCGTGGTCTCAACCACATTTCCCGTGCCCTTTCAGGGCACAACGTGTTGACGTTCAGCGTTCCCAGGGCGGCGCTTACGTTGTTCGCTGGCCCTGGGCTGGTTTCCGAGGCCCCGTTCGGGCGAAGACGATGCACGCACTCACGCTGCGCAACCTCAAACGCGGAGGCTCCGGAATCATGTCCGTCGGAATTACGACCAATGAAATGCTTGTTCACGAGGTAGGTCTTCATGGGGCCACACGCTCTTTCAATGAGGCGGCTCGGACGCGCAGGCGATTGGCCGCAGAGGCGACTTCGGGATCGGGATCGATGGCGAGCCTCGACTCCAGCCGGGCGAGTTCGATCAACGTTTGATGCAGATCGAGGTCGATTTCGTTCCACATTCGAGCGGCCAGCGCAGCGGCGTCGTCAGACGAATCCGCGAGGCTGCTGTCTGTGAGCGTGGTCTCATCGTTCGATGCGGCGTGTGAGGCGTTGGCTTCAACGGGAACGATCAGCGTCAGACGCGGGCCGTAGAGTCCGACGAGCAGTCCCAGCGCAAAGGTCGTCAGCGTGGTGGCGAGCCGGGCGCGAGGCCGCTTCGGTTCCGAAGCTCGTCCGTTTCGCAGCAGCCACTCGATGCGCTGCGTCAGCGACCCCGAACGACCGACCGCCGTGAGACCCATCAACGCCGCTCGCCGATCCAGTCGCCATTCGGCCAGCTTCGTCAGGCAACTCGCCAACGATGTCGCCGAGACATGCCGCTCGACAGCCCAGTCGTCACACAACAGTTCGGCCGTTTGCTACCAGCGTCTTCGCGCCAGAAAGTTCAGCGGTTGAAAGGCGAGACACGTACACAGCACCTCGCCCAACCACAGCCACCACGGATCACGACGCACCAGATGCGCCACCTCATGTGCGAGCAACGCCTTCATCTCCGAGCCAGACAACCGCTGTTCGATCCCAGCAGGCAGCACGATCGTCCAACGCAACAACCCGCACGCGAATGGTTCGGTGATCGCGTCTTGTCCCCTCGCCCCTTGCCTCGGGCACCGCCGCTTCGGTGGTCGGGAGAGGGCTAGGGTGAGGGGTTCTTCGTTCGTGTCTGCCGTGCTTGCTTCCGCACGAAGCAACCGCACAGCGCACTCTTTTGGCGCAAGGCGATTCAGTTCACGCTGCCATTCATCTTGAACGGGCAGACATTTCGCCAACTGGCAATTCAGCGCGGCACCTTTTATCACCAGTCGCATCACAGACAAGGCGAACCACGCAACGAGCGCGATCCCCAACCAGCGAACCCTCGCGTGAGTCGGCTCGACCTCGGGAGTGCGTTGTGGCGCGGTGGCCTCGCCCGAAACAACGGGAGCTTCGACGAGTGCCGGTGCGATCGCGGGCGATTCGGCGAGCAGCGGCTGGTTGATGGGTGGCTCAAGGATCTCCTCCATTTGCAACACAGAGTCCGCAGAGAAGAGGATGGAATCGTGCATCGACTCATCAGCGACCTGCATGTCGGCTGAGAGTGCGAACGGTATCTCGCCAGGCAAGGTATCCGTATTTGCGGCTTGTTCGTCGGGAAGACCGGACGGCACTTCAAGAAAGTCCGGCGCGAGCGACTCGACCGCGTCAGTCGGTTCAGCACGCTTGACCTCGATTGAGGCAACGACAGCTTCCCGAACCGGGCTCTCGCGCCACGTCCACTCCCACGAGGGATGCGACCAACCGGTGAGGACACTCAGCGGAGCCGTCACCAGCGCGAGGACGGCCACCAGTTTCCAAACCCGCTCCCCGTAGGATGGGCACTCTTGCCCGTCCGCCTTTCCCTTCCAGAACAGCCGATGCAGGACGGGCAGGAGTGCCCATCCTACAACCAAGAACGCGGTCGAGTGAATGAGGTATGTCGCGGCGAGTTCAACGATGCGGACAAACACCGAATCGAGGACGGGCAGATTGGAAATCGGCCCCACGAGGAACAGGTTACTTGCCATCGTTCAGCTCCTGTTCCTTCTGGCGGATGAGCTTCTTGAGCGACGACAATTCCTCGCGCGAGACATCGCACTCGTCCAGCAGATGGCAGACGAGTTGGGTGATGTCACCCGCGCAGAGGCGTTGCGCGAGGTCCGAGACCATCGTGCGCGAGACCTGCTCCTGCGGTAGCTTTGCACGGTAGACGTTGACTCGCCCCTCGACGCGATGCGCCACCTGGCCACCCCGTTCCAGTCGAGACAGCATCGTCCCGACGGTCGTGTAGGCGAGCGGCCTGTCGGGTGCGAGAGCCTGCTGCACGTCGGCCACCGTCGCCTCGCCCTTGTCCCACAGCACGTGCATGATTGCCAGTTGCAGATCGGCCAGCCGATGCTTGCTCATCCGTGATCCCCCTCCGTGATGACTGCGAGCAGGCCGCTCGCAAACCCGACCTCAGCTCCTACCGCAGTAGGAGTGGCGGGGTTCTACTACTGAAGTAGGAGGCGTGTCAATCGCGACCGGGAACTCCGCACGAATCGGGTGGGATGTTCCAGATTTGCACAGGCTCATCTCGTTACTCTCGTTCCCAAGCTCCTGCTTGGGAACGGACTCTTTCAAGCTCCAGCTTGGAGTTTGAGTTCGTCACGCGAGCGGGTTGAAAAAACTGCCGCACTGACCGCCTGTGCTCAATCTCAAGCTCATTGTGGAACGCGAAGCTGGAGCTTCAAAGAAGCAGCGTTCCCAAGCTGGAGCTTGGGAACGAGAGGAAATCCGGAGTTTGCGAACGAGAGGAGTTGAGCGATGAACACTCTCAATCCGTATCTCTCACGTTCACTTTGAGGTGCGTGGCGGGACAGGATTGCCGCGACGGTTGGGAGGGCGCTGTTGGCCTCGCGGTGGACCGTTGAAAGTTCCTTCGTCGATCCCCTTCGAGATGCCGCGCCCCATGAGAGCGATGAAGCCCTCTTGGAACTCGACACGCAGTCGGACACCGCTGTCGGTCGGTCGCACGTCGAGACGCATCGCATCGTTTTCGGACTCGAACGAAGCACGGGCATTCTCATTGAACGAGACCTGACGCGGAGTCTCTTCGCTCGCCACGGTCAGCCAGTTCTTGGCGTGTGTCACGAACTGGAACGGGACGCGATTGCGGTTTTGCATCGGGTCTTGTGGCAATGCGGCCTGAGCGATGGCTTCCTTCATGGTCGCCAGTGCGGCATCGCCACCGAACGAAAACCAGACGGCTTGCGGAGTCACATAGAGATAGAGGTGCGAGGTTTCACCGAACATCTTCTGGCCCGGTTTGTCGGGCGGATTCAACTGGATGCGATGGACTGGGTGCGAGTCGATCGCATCGGTTGCCAGCTCCAACTTGCCAATCAATTCATTGCCGTTCGGGTTGTCCTTGGCGAACTGAAGCAACTCGGAAATTTGAGTCGGGAGGTTACGACTGGCCGTCAGTTTTGTGCCGCCGATCAACGCGAATTTTCCCGGTTCCTCACCGGTTAGTTGGACGAAGCCATCGATGTGACCGGCTTCCGCTGACGCGAGCAGTGCTTTGAAA
>JAYTXB010001012.1:0-1681 GCA_043743205.1 Schlesneria sp. | reverse complement strand
TGCCAAGATCGCAAAGGGCTACGAAACCGTGACGCTCGTCACGGTGGACGGCAAGACATTCGGCGGCTTGATCCGCAAGGAAGACGCCGACGAAATCGTCCTCGAACAACCCGACGGCAAACTCGTGACGCTCAAGCCAAGCGATGTCGAAGAGCGAACCGCGCCGAAGTCTGCCATGCCCGAGATGAACCGCGCGCTGTCACCCAGAGAACTGCGCGATCTGGTTGAGTTTCTCTCGACGCTGAGTGGTCCAACTGGCAATGACGGCCCGCTGAGCGAGGTTGAACGGGATTTGATCGACCTCACCAACAAGGAGCGTGAGAAGTTGAAGCTGCCTCTGCTGAAGGTCGATCCCGTGTTGATGAAGCTCGCGCGCGAACAAAACGCTCACATGGTGCGGCTCAACCAGTTGGGTCACGAGCTGGAAGGGGAGACGTTCTCCAAGCGGTTGAAGGAGAGTGGCTACATGGCGATGGCAGCGGGAGAGAACTGTGCCGAGGGAGCTGCTTCGCCTAAGGAAGCCGTGGCCGACTGGATGACCTCCGAAGGCCACAAGTCCAACATCTTGAGCGACAAGTACACTTACGTCGGCGTCGCTCAGGGGAAAAGTAAAGCGGGCAAGACGTATTCCACCCAGGTATTCGCCAAGCCGTTTGAAGGCAAGAGCGAATAGCCGATGAGCAATGCTCAACCTTTGTCTCGCCTTCCAACTGTCCAGCTCGTGGCGGCCTTCTGCCTCACGGCATCGCAAGTCTTGGCTGCGTCGTGAGGTGAGCCACTGGCACGCGGTTGGCTTCGCGCGAGGCTCTCATTTTTTTTCTGTCTAACATGCCGCTCGATGTAGCCGAATCCCGTGCAACACACGGGAGCGGGGGACCCAATCGAGGTGGCTCGTTCGCGAGACATCTCTGGGGCGAAGGTTTCGATCCCGCATGAACCCCGGCCAACTGTTCCCGCCTCGTTGTGGGGGAACAGTGCCGGGGTTCAGTGATCTCGAACCAGAGCACGTTCAAGCTCTAGCCCGTCAGCTAACCTCGCAGGCCGGTCGCGACGTGTGGTCGCGATCCGAGTTTGAATGGGCATCCTCTTGAAAAGAAGGATTGAGCAACGCTCTCCTGATACGCCGTGTCTTGGCCTTGTGGAGCAGATTTGTAATCTGCACTCCCTCTTGCCTTCGGTCTCGTGCAGAGTTCTGTCACGTGCTGAGGGCGAGCACGTCGAGACGCTTCGTCACGCAGGCAGATTGCAAATCTGCCCCACGTTCTTTTGAGGACGCCTCCGCGAATCGAGTGCGACTGCACTCGAAGGAGGTTTGAGCTGTGAAATTTGTTCTGGTTCCGGCGGTGCAAAAGCTGACTGAGATTCTGTTCGGTGGTCTCACGCTGAACGAGGTGTCTCATTGGTTGATGAATGCCAGCGTTTGGGCGTTGTTGGGGATCGGCACGCCGCTTGTGCTGTTCCTGCTGTGGCTGAGCGTGAGATACATCCCGCACAATCGAGTCGGCGTGATCGAGAAGCTGTGGTCGGGCAAGGGGTCGCTGGGTGAGGGCCGGATCATCGCTCTCAATGGTGAGGCGGGTTATCAGGCGCGGCTGCTGCGCGGTGGACTGCATTTCGGCTACTGGCGCTGGCAGTTCCGCATCCACAAGACGCGGCTGGTGACGATCCCGCAGAGTGAGAT
>JAYTXB010001011.1:0-1218 GCA_043743205.1 Schlesneria sp. | reverse complement strand
TGATGCGCCGGTCCTGACTCATTCTCCCGCGTGGTCCTTCGATAAGTTCTTACCGGCCCGGTAGCTCCGGCCGCGTTTCCATTTCGTAGCGCAGCCGGATCGTTTCGCGTTCCGTGCGGATGTCGAGTTGCTCGCGATTCGCGGACGGGGACAACACGTAATACGGTTGCAGTAGTTTTTCAGTTCTCAAGGCCACCTGCCGACCGGTTCGTTTGTCGATCACTTGCAATCGACCCTCACTCCCCCCCTTCGCTTCGCTTTCACCCAGGAGAGGCTGTCGCCAAAACTGCACAAACACGGGGGCGAGGCGTGAGGTCGCCAACGGGAGCGGCTCGTTGGTCAGTGTTCGCTGCCAGGCAATCGACTGCGTGGAGCGATCAATCGCCAGCCACGGGCCAGCGACGAACGGGATCCGCTTCCCGCCCCAAAGCTGTTCCGACTGCAACCGTGTCTGCTGTACGACCGGCCCCGAGAACGCCACGTACCAACGCCACGCATCGTGATGGCAGACGATCCTTGCGAGATTCGCCGGGACTTCGACAGTGAGCGACGCTCCCAACGGTAAGCCGGATTGAGCCGCGATGAGGTGCAACAAACCCTGTGGTTCGACAACTCCCAGCGTGTCGCGATCAAGGATGAACGGGACGGCTTGTGGTGCGAACCGCTTCGACCACACGAGATTCGACAAACCCCGAGGCTCACCCCGTGACGTGTCGATCGCCGCATCAAGCAGTTCGATTTGTACTCCCGCCTTGTCGTTCACGGTCAGCCAAACTCGGCCTTCAAACTGCATCAACACGTCCTCGGCCGAAACGGCCCACGGTTGTTCCCGCAACGTACGACCATCCACGGCACTCAGCACGGTCATCAATCGTTCCTCGGTTCGCCACAGAAAGACGCGAGATTCGTCTCCAAACGTCAGGCACTTGTGAGGCAACGCGCGTCGCTCCCACAACCGCTTGCCAGTTTGAGTGTCGGTACAGATCAGGTTGCCATGGGACTGATAGCACAGGTAATCGGGACGGACGGGACCGACGCGGCCGAGGACGCGGCCGAAGCTGTCGCTGATGCGAATGGATTCGTGCCGCACACCGACTCGCGCGGGGATCGGTTCCTCGGTGACTTGGACCGACAAACCGGGAGCCGTGTCGAACTCCCACGCGACGCTCGCGTGAGGCTCGCCTCGGTCATCGAGCGGCGCGATGCCGAACAGTTCGG
>JAYTXB010001010.1:0-1143 GCA_043743205.1 Schlesneria sp. | reverse complement strand
AGCCGCTCCGGCGCGGGGTCTTGCACAAGGCGCGCGGCTTTCTCGTGGTCTTTCTGCAAGGCTGCTTCAAGGATGCGCACTTGGCGAGAATCGACGGAGTCGAGCAAGACGCCGCCGTCGGCAACGACCCGGTCGAAGAGGTCGGCACGCAGCCGATCGTAGCTGGCATAGACCCCGTCGAGATCCCGGCCTGTGAGCCCCCGTTCGAATCACTGCCGGAACTATACGAGGAAGGATTCGTACTGCGGAATGGCTTCGTGCCGGGCCAGCAGCGGCGTGAGTCGCTGAGCGAGATCATGGCGCTGGACCGAGGTGAGATCGACGTAGTGATCGACCTGCCAGAGGATAAGCCAGTCTGCGTAGCGATAGAACGAAAGACTCGAGCAGCCAGCGAGGAGGATGAGCAGTCCGGCGGCACACCACGTCCACGGGCGGTGCCGCACTGCCCTTTTCGTCTCCTCTATCTGGGGGTAAGTCATGGCTCGTGTTGTTATGTTCTCAAGAGTTCGGCGGTGAATCAAGGGATGAAGAGGGCGACTGACGGGAAACGTGCGACTCCGGGCTGGTTGGGCTGGCTGGCTATTCGGTCTGTCTAGTTGTACGAACAACCGTTGTCAGATCGAGGATGACGCATTCGAGGAGAGCGCCGCGCAATTATCGCTCCAACTCGCGCTTCCTCCACTGTTCACGAACAGCTATGCGAAGGGAACACTCACGCTCCGCGGCAATCTTGGGCTCAGGATGATCAGATGCGGGTCCAAAGCCATTGTCGCACCCGTGGCGCGACTTTCTTATTCATGCGACCGGAAGACCTTGAGGATTGTTCATGGCAGAGAACGATGCAGATGGTCTCGGATCGTTTCTCGCACTAGAACGGTCAATATCGGACAGGCTTTTAGCTAGAAAATGACCGATTGCCAGAGTGACGCAATCCAATTCTTGAGGAAGGACAACCAGTCCTCTCCGACTGGTTCTGGCGGCTGAATGCGGGCCGGCGGCTTCGGGGTAGCCACGGGCTGATTGACGGGTGCTGCCGTTGTCATCGCGGTCGGCTTCGGAGCAAGCTCGTTCGAAACCGCAGTTTGTGCTGGAGGAACAAGGGCTGTCTTAACCGGCTCGTTGGTGACTGCAGCTGGTTGAGAG
>JAYTXB010001009.1:0-1429 GCA_043743205.1 Schlesneria sp. | reverse complement strand
CCCCATCTGAGTCGCGACCTTAGCTTTGGCTGCCGCTTCGCGAATGACGCGGGCCTCCCAAATGTTGTGAGTCAGCGGCTTCTCGCAATAGACGTGCTTGCCGAGTTGCAGTGCGGCAAGAGTCGCGAAAGCGTGAGTGTGTTCGCACGTGCTGACGATGACGGCATCGAACTCGTTGGGGTTGTCGAAGACCTTGCGGAAGTCGGTCAGCTTCCGCGCCTTGGGATGGCCGTCCGCAGCCTTGTTGAGATTGTTCTCGTTGACATCACACAGCGTGACGATGTTCTCGGTCCCCGCCACCGCTGCGAGGTTGCCGCCGCCTCGTCCCCCTGAACCGATCACCGCGACATTAAGTTTCTCGGTCAGACCTCGCGCCCGAAGAATGGCGGGCGCGGCGAACGTCATCGCAGCGGATGCGGCGGACGCTTGTATGAAGCGGCGTCGCGTAAGGCCGCTGATCGGTGTGCTGTTGGGAACGGGAGGCGACACGGTAGGCAAGTGGCTCATGGGGGTTGTCCTTGCAGGAGGATGTTTTGCTGGGCCAAACGAGTCTGCGGCGGCTCAGTCAACTCAAGCCTCGCCACCGACAGCGGCGACAGCCTAACCAAGCGCGCCCCCTCTGGCCACGAAGAGGCTTCCGTGCGGATGACCGATGAACCACGCACAGAGGTTAGACCACGAATCGAAACGAGGTGGCTCACGAAAAACCGTTGTTTCAGCGCGTTGGCTCGTTGCGTTATCGCGTTGGCTTTGTCGCGACGATTCAGTTCGACTTCACGTTGGCTCGATACGATCCCGCCCGCATTGATCCGGTCTTGGTCCTCTCTTCTCTCTGCGAAAGGTGTCGCTGATGATTCGTACTCTGCGGGAATGTGGTTGGGTTGCGGCTGTGGCGATCGCAGTTGGTTTGAGCAGCATGGCTGTTGTCTCGGCGGGCGATTGGCCGCGATTTCGAGGACCGAATGGAACGGGCGTATCGCTCGATGAGAAGGCTCCGCCGGTCGAGTGGAGTGAGACGAAGAACTTGAAGTGGAAGTTCGAGCTGCCTGGGCCGGGGCTGTCGTGTCCGATCGTGGTGGGGAACAAGGTCATCGTCACGTGTTGGTCGGGCTATGGCACGACGGCCGCGCGCGATGCGAAGCAGGACCAACTCCAGCGGCATCTCGTCTGTGTGGACCGTCACACAGGCAAGCAGCTCTGGAACACGTCCATCGATCCCGAACTTCCCGAAGACAACTATCGCGGCATGTTCACCGAGAACGGCTATGCATCACACACACCCGTGTCCGACGGCAAACACATCTATGCGTTCTTCGGCAAGACGGGTGTCGTCGCGTTCGATCTGGATGGCAAGAAGCTGTGGCAGACGAAGGTCGGCAAGGACTCCGACCCGCGCGGCTGGGGAACGGCGTCAAGTCCCGTGCTGTAC
>JAYTXB010001008.1:0-6207 GCA_043743205.1 Schlesneria sp. | reverse complement strand
CCCCGTCGTTCCTTCTTCACGCCAGCGACCTTCGCTTCTTGCAAGCGTGCATAAGCCTTCTCGCGGAGTGGAGCATCCAACGGATTCTTGGCTGGCTCGGGCTGAACGAACTTCGGGCAACCGACCTTTTGAATCAACTCTTCCTGCATCGCACAGAGTTCGACGATGGCTCGATGTGCGAACATGATCGCGTCGGCCATTTGCTCTTCGGGGAGTTGATGTCCGAAACCTTCAATCATCAGCACGGAAGTCTTGCTGCCTGCAACGACAAGGTCGAGTCGGCTGGTTTCCAATTCCGCCCGAGTCGGCATCAGCACAAACGCTTCATCGATCAAACCGACACGGACAGCTCCGATCGGGCCTTGAAATGGAACCGGGGCCAGGCTGAGCGCAGCACTCGCCCCGATGATCGACAGGACATCCGGATCGTTCACGCCATCGGAGGCCAGAACGTTCGCCATGATCTGAACTTCTTCGACGTACCCTTCCGGGAACAGCGGGCGAATCGGTCGGTCGGTCAGACGACTGGTCAGAATCTCTTTCATCGTCGGTCGGCCCTCACGCTTGAGGAACCCACCGGGGAACTTGCCTGCTGCGGCCACCCGCTCGCGGTAGTCGCAAGTCAGCGGAAAGAAGTCGATCCCCGGTCGCGAGGGTCCGTTTTGAGCGGCCACAAAAACCACGGTGTCTGCATAACGGACCAGCACGGCACCCGCAGCTTGCTTTGCCATCTCACCCGTGGTGAGGCTGAGTTTTCTGCCTGCAAATTCGCGTTCGACGGTAACTTTCACTTGTGATTTCCTACAAAGAATTCGGAAGGGGCTGCACGTATCGAAGACGGCAACCGCGCACCAAAGTCGGCCTCAATGGGCCACGACATTCGGTACGGGAGAATGCAAAACAGTGAGATCGCGAGGACGGCGGAGTTCGCGACGATGGCGATCAGCTCGTCGCCGCAGACGAACCGCCGACCGTAGGCCAGCGGCTGCGAACCGCTGGCGCAAATTACTTGCGCAGTCCCAAGCGGGAGATGATTTCCGTGTACCGCGAAGGTTCGCTCGATTCGAGGTATTTCAGCAGCCGACGACGGCGGCTAACCAGCATGAGCAATCCACGGCGACCGGCGTGATCTTTGGAGTGACCTTTCAGGTGCTCCGTCAGTTCGGCGATCCGCGACGAATAGACTGCGATCTGAACTTCAGGCGACCCCGTATCGTTCTCACCGCGACGATACTCCTGAATGAGTTGGGTCTTCTTCTCTTTCGTAATCGACATCGTACTTAATTCCCTACCTGCGACTTCGGCTGGCGAACGGTCTCCGACGGGAGCAGGCCAACTGCCCACCGTCAAAACGGGATTCCACAAGCAACGGGAACCGCCACCTAACCTTGCGTGACAACACTCTACAGCGGGCGAGAGTGTAGCGTTCAGACGCAAATTTTCAACGGAACCCAATCCATCATGAAAGGCCACTGAAAGGGGCCTGTCGCACGATTTACAGCAGGCTCGCGCGCAGGCACACTACGCTCGCGTTTGCGTGTCCGAGTTTTCTGTCCCTCGACTTTCAGAACAAGGTTTCCCGATGAATCGCCTGCTGACCTGCTTAACGTTCGCCACACTTCTTTGCGCCGGTTCGATCCGCGCGGCCGAGCCTGACAAAGACGGGTTCGTGCAACTTTTCGATGGCAAGTCGTTCGACGGCTGGAAAATCAACGAGCGCAAAGAAAGTTGGAAGATTGCCGACGGAGCCATTGTCGCCAATGGCGATCGCAGTCACGTCTTCTATGTCGGTGATGACAAACCGTTCGTCAATTTCGAGTTGCGAGTCGATGTCATGACCGAAACCGAAGCCAACGGCGGCATCTATTTCCACACGAAGTTTCAAGATGAGGGCTGGCCCAAGTACGGCTTTGAAGCTCAAGTCAACAACAGCCCCGTCGGCAAGAAGGATCCCAAGAAGACCGGCAGCCTCTACGCCGTGAAGGATGTTCTCGAACTCCACGTGAAAGACGGCGAGTGGTACACGGAGACCGTGGTTGTGAAGGGCAAGCACGTCACGATCAAGATCAACGACAAGGTCGTCACCTACTACACCGAACCAGACGATAAAAAAGCGGGCAACGACTTCACTCGGAAGCTCGATCAGGGAACCTTTGCTCTGCAAGCCCACGATCCTGGAAGCACCGTTCACTTCAAGAACATTCGAGTGAAGCGACTCGACTGAACGAGATTGCTTGGTCGAATCGGTCGGCTTGATCTCAGCGACTCAATAAGGCGAACGGCAGGAGATAATAGCTCGCACACTCCGTGTGCGGAGCCTTCGGCACGCGGAGTGTGCCGACTACTATCGGGTAAGATATTTCCTGCCGCTCGCCTACCAGTCCGTTGAAAAGGCGTGGTTCGTGGGCGTGATCGGTTGGTGGGTGAGTTTGGCGGCGACGTTCGAGTGGAAGGCCATGCGGTGTGAGCGAGCGATGATGCGGCAACGTCGCGGCTTCGAGAAGGCGTTGGTAAAGGTGCGGAGGTTCGTCAGGATCGACTAGAACGACCGACGGCCAGCCGCGCGGCTGGCCGGTGCCGAGCAGTTTTCGCAAGATCCGGGTGAGGTTGTGCGCGGTGGCTCGCAGTTGGTACTGGGCGGTCACTTTGGTCATCTCTCGGACTGTGGCTCGGCGGCGGACGCCGGTTTCGCAAAGTTGGGCGAAGGTGCGTTCTATCACCTCGCCTCGCTGGCGTCAGAGTTGTTTGCCCCGATCGCTCGTGACGCGTTCGTGGTTGGCGTCGAAGGCGGACTTCCCTGCGTCGGGCTTGTCGCCCCAACGCCGCTGGCCATTCACTTCGGGTTCGGAGAAGGACGTTGCGAGGTCTCGGTCGGCACAGTTTGGACAGTGTTTCCAACTTGCAGTAGCCCTTGTCCGCGACCGCTCCTTGCACCCGGTCTTCGCCGGTGATGTCGGTCACGGTGGCCATGGCCACATCCAGCCGCCATCGGCGGTTTATTCGAGCTGTCGCTCGGAACTGCCAACGAATCGTGAGAGGGCAAGATGTTCAATGACATCCAGCGTATCGATGACCGTGGCCGAATCCACGCGGTTGGCCAGCGTGATCTCGGCCGCGAGGATCGCGGCGGGCTTGAGGGAATGTCACGGCCGGTGTCTGGTTTTTCCCCGCCGCTCCTCCTCGTTGAGGAACCACGCGGCGATCAGTGAGAGGGTTTGGGGTAATGCCATCCAGCCAGTTGTGCGGACCTGATAGTCGCTCAACCCCGCTTCGCTCTTGCAGCGATGGAAGCATTCTTCAATGCGATGTTCGGCCTTGGCGACGCAAGCGAACTCTTGGAGCGCGGTGTTGGCGGCGGCTTTCGAGTGGCAATAGTCGTACTTGATGGCTCCTTCCGACAGACGTTCGCCTGTGAAGAACAAGATTTCCTCCGGACCCGTGCCGCCGGTCGGTGTGCGAGCTTGGACGCGGCACATCGTGATGTCGATCAGGAGCGGTCCCTTCTCGCCATCGCGCACGTCGAGCGTGGTCCAAGCGGACCCGGGTTGAGCCCCGTACCAGCGATCAACATGCTGCCACGGCACCTGCGGATGGCGTCCGCGCCCCGAGTATTTCGGCGGGACCGCTTCCGCATCACGGACCAACACGTTCGAGGGAACCGCCAGCAGATAACACTCATTGCAAGTCTGCAAAGCCTCACGAAACGGCCCGCAGCGGCACATTTCATCGTCACATGCGATCCAACCGTGCGGCAAAAAACAAACCACTTTCGTCGAGCATCTCCAATGCCTGTTCGTGCCGCGTCTGAAACTTTGCATCCTCCGGAACACCCGCCGCGCGACAGCGCGAACGACTCTTTGTCCACTCTTGAGGCATGTACAGTCACATGTTGACCAGCGCGTGTTCCAGACGCTCGACATACCCTAGATAGATCCCGACCTGACAGTTGCCGACCGCTCCATTGCCGCGCGACTCCGTCCCCTTCTTCGCGAAGGCCGAAGGGTCGAACACGATCACGCCGTCCGCCTCACCGACCTGCTGCGCCAACTCCACCAGCAACGGCGAGTGCTTCTTTGAAGACTCGCCCACGAACTGCTGCATCTGCTTCCGGTCCTGCCCATGCAAGTAGGCGATCCCCTCACTGGTCTTCTGCTCCCCGTTCGACAACAGGCAGGGTTCGACAACAACCCCTACGAATACTCGATGAAGTGCCGCCACTGAGTCGCCTCTTCCAACACGACCGCGAAACGGTGCGACAAACGCCTCCAGACGCGCCGTCGTCTCGGATCATTCCTCAGAACTCACTAGTGCCAGAGCCAACAACTCCTCACGCCGAACCTCAAAATACCCATCCAGGACAGAACCCCTTCTTGGTTCAAGCCCCTCCCGAAGAGACTCTCCCACAAAACCTCAGATTTGATAAAGAACATCAGACATTAGAATTACGTCGCTCCGATTTTCTCCGACTGAGATTCTCCGCCTAGCAAATCGGTCAATTCCCTCCGCGCGGAATCTATCTCAAGCGTGTGCCCTCCGCCGAACAGAGTCGATGCATCTGACATCACGGGATGTGTCGGCGAAGAAGTAATTGCGGCGGCCATTCAGCCGTTACTACTTCGGTTTTCAGAACGGTTCCGTGGGCAGGTTTTGCAGCCACTGGCTTCGCACGGGTATCAGTCGCTGAAGCACGTTGACCAAAACTTCCGGCGGTGATGCCATTGCATCAATTTGTGAAATGATCTCGGTGGGATACGCGTTTATCACCGGTTCGGACTCCCGAAGGTAGACCTCGAACCGCGTGCGGATCACTTCCTCATTGGCATCGTCAGAACGATTGTCGCGGATCGCGCGGCGCTTGATACGGTCGATCATTTTGTCGAGGTCGGCGCAAACGAGATGGATGATGTGCAGAACGTTGATCGTGTCCTTAAGCATCTCAATCTGAATCGGATTGCGCGGGATGCCATCGAGAATCAACAGTTCATCTGGTGGTTTGTAGCGCGAGATGGCGATGTGGCCGAGAAGAGACTTTTTCCAAATCTTGACGGTCAGCTCATCCGGGACCAATTGTCCTCGCGAACTGAATTCGTATATCTCGCGGCCTTCCGGCGAATTGATGTTCAATGAGCGAAAGACATCGCCGCAAGAGAGGTGATAGAACCCCGGGATCTGCCCCAAGATCGTCCCTTGTGTTCCCTTACCAACACCCGGCGCACCGAACAGAAGAATCGTGGGGTGACGTCCATCAAACATGAATGGTTTCTCCAGCCGGTGTTTTTGGAAGGTCACAAGAAAACGGTATTGGCGAGGCCGCAGAATAGTCTACCGCGACAGCAACGCGGCTCAATTCATACGAAAAAGACGAGTAGTGATGCCACCTACAGGAAATCAACCCGAGGTGAGGCGCGGATTGCCCGAGGATGTCACGACACCAAAAAATCAAGGCGTCCCTCATCGAGGCGACGCCTTTTTTAAACCTACCTCAGTTACAACGGCATCAGCGGGACATGAACGCCACGACGCGACCGATCTGCACATCCGGTACGGTCGAATCCGAGTGAGTTGGGAGAGCCTGAACTCGTGCTTCCAAATCCTTGGCGTCGAACGAAATCCAATCGACCGATTGACGCGAAGCGCTGTCCACAACTTCGCGATACATCTTGCGAACGTTCGGGCGATTGCGAAGAGTGATCACATCACCGGGCTCGACAAAGATCGAAGGCTTGTTGATCGTCTTGCCATTCAACTGGAAGTGGCGATGAACGACACCCTGCCGGGCTTGCATCCGAGTCACTGTGAAGCCAGCTCGGCGAATCACATTGTCGAGCCGACGCTCGCACATGACGAGCAGCAACTCTCCGGTGTTGCCCTTCTGAGCGCGAGCTTTGGAAAAGTACCGACGGAGCTGAGCTTCCCGCATTCCGTAGTGGTACTTGATCTTCTGCTTGTCAGCCAAAGCCTCCCCGTACACGGTCAGCTTGCGACGACGTTGAGACATGCCCGGCGGATTAGGACGCTTATCCAGCGCCTTCGCAGCACCGTGGTTCTCAAACACCATCGAACCAAGTCGTCGATTGATTCGACCCTTGGGACCCGTATAACGACCCATGCAATAACTCCCACGCCCTAAAATTCTTCGACGGAACTGGCAAATCGAGGCGGGATGATGGCGAGTGAGAGTCGATTCGTCAATCGTCCCAGCGAGTG
>JAYTXB010001007.1:0-3807 GCA_043743205.1 Schlesneria sp. | reverse complement strand
CGACATCTCGCCCGCCACGCGCGAGTACTCATTCGGCTTCGTCTTCGTCGGCACACTGAAGGTTCCCGCCGATGGTGAATACACGTTTGAACTCGACTCGGATGACGGCTCGCGACTGACGGTCGATGGCAAGCTGGTCGTTGAACACGACGGCATTCACGGCACGGGCAGTCCGAAGTTCGGCAAGGTCACGCTCAAAAAGGGCCGTCTGCCGATCCGCGTCGATTACTTCCAAGGCCCCACCGGCGCGAAGGGCCTGCTCGTGAAATGGTCCGGCCCTGGCTTCGAGCAGCGATACCTCTCATCCACGACTGAAGAGGGCGAGCCAATCGGCAATCGTCGCGCAAAGAAGCGGGACTTCACACAGCTCATGAAGCAACGCGGGCCAGAACTCCTAGGCAAGGTGAAGCACGACGAATACGTCTCGCTAATGAAGCAGCTTGAAGAACTGAAGCGGAACAAAGTCGAAGCCGATTACGCGCTCTGCGTCACGGAAATCGGACCCAACCCGCCCGAGACGTTCCTCCTCAAACGAGGCAACCCGCAGGCGCAGGGCGACAAGGTTGTCCCCGCATTCATCACGGTCCTCGGTGGCGGCACGCCGATTGAGATTCCGAAACCGGCCGATGGTGCGAAGTCATCCGGCCGACGGCTCGCCCTCGCCAACTGGATCGCCTCGCCCGATAACCGCCTCACCGCGCGAGTCATGGCCAATCGCCTCTGGCAACATCACTTTGGTCGAGGCATCTTCCGGTCGCCCAACAACGTCGGCCTGCTCGGCGATTCGCCCACGCATCCCGAGTTGCTCGATTGGCTCGCTGCGAAGTTCGTGGCGGAAGGCTGGCGCATGAAGCCGATGCACAAACTGATCGTGATGTCGAACACGTACCGGATGTCGAGTCGAGGCCATGAGGCCGCACTCGCAACAGACCCACTGAATCAATCGTTCTGGCGAAATGACCTGCGCCGGCTAACAGCCGAGGAAATTCGCGACTCGATCCTCACCCTGAGCGGCCGGTTGAACGGCAAGATGTTTGGACCGGGCGTCTATCCCGAGATCAGTGATGAGGTGAAGGCGGGCCAATCGGCTCCCGGCTCAGGCTGGCCGACATCACCACCGGACGAGCAAACACGACGCAGCGTCTACGTCCAAGTGAAACGGTCGCTCGCGCTGCCGATCCTCGCCGACTTCGACATCGCCGACACCGACAGCAGTTGTGCGGCTCGCTTCACGACCACTCAGCCCACTCAGGCGCTGGGAATGCTCAACGGCAAGTTCCTCAACGACCAGGCGGCCGAGTTCGCCAAACGCCTCCGCAAGGAAGCGGGAGACAAAGTGGAGGCTCAAGTCACGCTCGCCTACCGCCTCGCCCTCAGCCATGAACCGGACAAAGCCCTCGTCACCCGCAGCCTCAAGCTCATCGACGCCCTGCAACAGAAACACAACCAGTCAGCGGAAGAGGCCCTGAAAGGGTTCTGCCTGATGGTCCTCAACCTGAACGAGTTTGTTTACTTGGACTGAAAACAATTCAACCACAGATCACACAGATGGGCACAGATAAGACAAAGGCAAAAGACGCTGACCAATTCTTCTGTCTTATCTGTGCCCATCTGTGAAATCCGTGGTCAAATCTCTTCTTCTTCGATGAGAGTACGAATCATGACAACACCCAATTTCTGTGGCCGCACGCGGCGTGAGTTTTTGTGGCAGGCGGGCGGCGGGTTTGCCGGGACCGCTTTGGCGGGGATGCTGCAGGGGGACGGGTTCTTTGCGGAGGGAGGCGGCTCGTCGGGGCTGCTGGCTGCCGAGGGGACGGCTCATCAGAACCCGCTGGCTCCGAAGCCGCCGCACTTTGCTCCGAAGGCGAAGAGCGTCATCTTCCTGTTCATGTACGGCGGGCCGAGCCACATCGACACGTTCGACTACAAGCCCGCGATGAAGGGGCGAGACAACCAAACGATCACCGTCAAGACGTTTGGGCGCGGCGGGCACAAGAACGAGGGCCGCATTGTCGAGCCGCGTTGGAATTTCAAGCAGTACGGCCAGTGCGGTCATTGGGTGAGCGACCTCTTTCCCAACGTCGCCACGTGCGTCGATGACATAGCGTTCTTGCAGTCGATGACGGCCGATTCGCCCATCCACGGTTCGGCGATGTTGATGATGAACAGCGGGAAGATTCTCTCGGGCAGCCCGTGCCTCGGTTCGTGGGTCAATTACGGGCTGGGAAGTGTCAACGAGAACCTGCCCGGTTTCGTCGTGATGCTCGATCCGACCGGCGGGCCGATCAGCGGAGCCAAGAACTGGTCGAGCGGCTACATGCCGGCAACCTATCAGGGGACGCTCTTCCGCTCGAAGGGAGCGTCGATCATCGATCTCGCCAATCGTGAGGGCACGACCCGCGCGATGCAGCGCGAGTTACTCGACGCTCTCGGTGACGTGAACTCAATTCACGCCGCAGGCCGCGCCGACAACAGTGAACTCGCCGCGCGGATCAACAGCTACGAACTCGCGTTCAAGATGCAGCAGCACGCTCCCGAAGCAGTCGATCTTTCACAGGAGACCGAAGCGACTCAGAAGCTGTACGGCGTCAATGAGCCGCGCACGGCCGACTTCGGCAAGCGGTGTCTGCTGGCGCGGCGACTCGTCGAGCGAGGCGTCCGGTTCATCCAGCTCTACTCGGGCGGCAACCACAACGACTCGAACTGGGACGCGCACGGCGATCTCGAAAAGAACCACAACTATCACGCGGGCAACACGGACCAACCGGTCGCCGCGCTGCTGAAAGACCTCAAGCAGCGAAACCTGCTCGACGAAACACTCGTTGTGTGGGGCGGCGAGTTTGGTCGACAGCCGACCGCCGAATACGCCGCCGGAACAGGCCGCGATCACAACGCCTACGGCTTCACGATGTGGATGGCCGGCGGCGGGATCAAGGGTGGCCAGAAAGTCGGCACGACGGATGAACTCGGCGCGGCGGCGGTCGATTCACCGTTCCACGTCAAGTACCTGCACGCGACGATCCTGCATCAGATGGGCCTCGACCCCAACAAGCTCTCGTACTTCCAAGGCGGTCTGGATCAGAAGCTCGTCGGCGTGGAACACATCGCCCCGATCCAGCAGATCATTTGATAATCGGTGATCAGCAGCTTGGCGGACGACAAACGGCAGCAGCACGTTGGACGCGAGTCCAATGTGCTGCTGCCGTTTTGTGAATCGAGCAACCGAGCCTGCGGATACTCGTCATCGCCCCCGTCGCTCACTCAACTTTTCAGCAACCACTCGGCGACTGCGGCGGGGAGCTTCGCGGCGGGGGTGTCCACGAGTGTGATCTTTCCGGCGGCATTGGCTGCGGTGTAAGCGGCTTGTGCCAGCTTCGTGGTCTCGCTGCTGGATGGCTCATCGGCGAGGAGCAAGCGGTGCGGAGCCAACAGCGCCAGTAGGCCCGGAACATCGCCGTACTTCACGGCACCGGGGACGAGCATCGGGTCGCGTGCGGCTGTGATCGTGCGGAAGCGGAAGCCGCCCGTGCTGATGGCGACCTTGTCGATGGCCGCGCCTGCTTGAACAGCAGCGGCAGTGACGAGTGGTCCCGCGACGGGGCCGAGACCAATCAAGTGAATGCCCTCCGGTTCGTACTTGCTGTACTTGCTGAAGGCGATCAGGGTCAGGATGTCGTGGACGCGCTGTGAGAAGAGTGGGTGATTGAAGCCTGCCGTATACCCGACGAACTCGCGCGGATTCGGCACCTTGCGAGCCTCTGCCAGCGGCTGTCCGTCCGGTGTGAACTCGCCCTGATACAGCAAGTC
>JAYTXB010001006.1:0-6410 GCA_043743205.1 Schlesneria sp. | reverse complement strand
GGACAACTTCATTATGGACATGGGCACGACGCGAGCTTTGCGTGGTCCAAACATTTGGTCGCAGGCGACAGTTCTTGAAACGACTGTCGATCTCACGCGGCATCTCCAACTCACACCGAACGATGTCGATGTCGTACGCGGTCGAGCGGGGCGAATGCTGGCGGGAGTCGTTGCGCCCTTGCCATCCAGCGTCCATCCAGAAGCCAGCCACTCTCCGAGACTCATTCTCTCCGAGTTGCTCGTGCGAACAGCGCTCGAACTTCAGACTCAAGCCGGTTCGCCCGTGAACCTCGGCCGAGTGGCTGAGACCAAAGAAGCAGGGCAGTACAAGTGCGTCGTCCAGTACCGCGAAGAGCCGGTCGGACGATTGGCTTTGGACGTGGCGGCCGACTTGGTTCGCGCGGCTCTCGACGACCGACCGTTCGATGTCGTGGCGAAGTTGGCGGAGATTCGGAGCCTCGACCAACAAATTCGCCTCGGCCCCAGTACCGGTTCCATCGTACGAGCGGCTCTCGCCCGAGGCATTCCGGCGCGCCGTCTGAATGATCGCAGTTTGGTGCAACTTGGGTACGGTTCTCGACAACATCGCATTCTGGCGGCGGAGACCGATAAGACTTCGGCCGTGGCCGAGTCGATCGTCCAAGACAAGGAACTGACGAAGAACTTGCTGGTCGCGATTGGCGTCCCGGTGCCGAAAGGCCGACCGATCACGAGTGGTGAAGATGCGTGGGAAGCCGCTCAGGAAATCGGTGTCCCAGTTGTCATCAAGCCGCAGGACGGAAATCAGGGACGCGGCGTCGCCGTAAACCTCAATACTCGCGAGCAAGTCATCGCAGCTTATGCCGCCGCGAAGGAAGAGGGGAGCGAGATCATCTGCGAGAAGTTCGCTCACGGCGCGGACTATCGGCTGCTGGTCATCGGCTACAAGTTGGTGGCGGCCGCTCGACGTGAGCCTCCTCAAGTGACGGGCGACGGCCGGAACTCGATCTCACAACTCGTCGAAGAGGCGAACAAAGACCCTCGACGTGGCGAAGACCACGCGACATCACTCAGTAAGTTTCGGCTCGATGAAATCGCCAAAGGGGTTCTTGCTGAACAGGGCCTCACAGTCGAGTCGGTTCCCGCCGCCGGACAGGTCGTGCTGATCCGTCGTAACGCGAATCTCAGTACCGGCGGTTCGGCGACCGATGTCACGGACCTCGTTCATCCGGAAGTGGCGGCGCGAATCGTTGAAGGTGTCCGAATGGTGGGCCTCGACATCGCGGGAGTCGATGTGGTTGCGATGGACATCAGCCGACCGCTCGAACAACAAGGTGGCGTGATCGTAGAGATCAACGCCGCGCCCGGCTTACGAATGCACCTCGAACCATCCTACGGCAAAGGCCGTCCGGTGGGCGAAGCGATCGTCGGTACGATGTTCGGAGAGGGCGACGATGGTCGTATTCCGACGGTTTCTGTCACCGGAACAAACGGCAAGACGACGACGACTCGACTGATCGCTCATCTGTTGCGATGCACCGGCAAACGGGTCGGCATGACTTGCACCGACGGCGTGTACATCAACGACAGACGGATCGACACGGGAGATTGCAGCGGACCGAAGAGTGCTCGCACCGTGCTGGCTAATCCGGTTGTGGAGGCTGCTGTACTGGAGACTGCTCGCGGTGGCATTCTTCGCGAAGGCTTGGGCTTCGATCTCTGTAACACGGCCGTCGTGACGAACATTGCCGATGGCGACCACCTTGGCCTGAACGGTATCGACACGCCGGAGCAACTTGCTCGCGTGAAGCGTGTCACCGTCGAAGCGGTCGCGCCACATGGTTATGCGGTCCTCAATGCCGAAGACCCGCTCACCGCTGCGATGGCCGACTACTGTCCTGGAAAAGTGCTGTTCTTCGCGAAGACTTCCGACCACCCGGTCCTCGCCGCCCATCGGGCGAAAGGGGGCAAGGTCGTTTATGTGCAGAACAACTGCATCATGGCGGCCGAAGGTTCGTGGGACGCGCGCATCGCGCTACTTGATGCGGTCCCGCTGACGTTTGGTGGACTGATCGGCTTCCAAGTTGAGAACGTCATGGCCGCCGCTGCCGCCGGTTGGACGCTCGGCATCCCCTTCGAGATGATTCGTCACTCGCTAGAAACGTTCGTCAACGACCCGCAGAAAGTTCCCGCTCGATTCAACGTCGTGCAGTTCCGTGGTTCGACGATTGTCATCGACTACGGACATAACTCGGCCGCGCTAGTCGCGCTCTGCGATGCCTTCGACCGAATGCCGCACGAACGTCGCGTCATCATGTACACGGCGGCGGGAGATCGGCGCGATGAAGACATCATTCAACAGGGTGAACTGATCGCCAACGGCTTCGATGAGATGGTGATCTACGAAGACCAATGCACGCGAGGCCGAGCCGATGGCGAAGTAATCCGCCTCATGCGACAGGGCTTGGCGACAGGGCAACGTCTCCTGCCAGAGAACATCCACGAGACGCGCGGCGAGATGCTGGCGATCGAACTGACGCTGCGGAAGATGCGTCAAGGCGATCTCGTGCTGATCCAAGCCGATCAGGTGGAGGAAGCCATTCAATTCGTGCAACAGATGCTCCCGAAATTGGCGAACGAACAGCTGCTGGCCGGCCATCATCAGGCTGCAGAACGTTAAACGCCGTGCTGAGTTAGTCGGTTGCCCGCGTACCACTCATCACTCTGAACAACAGCGCCCGGCGACACCTCGCCGGGCGCTGTTGTTTCTTTGAAGCAATCAATTCGTCCAATTGCTGCCTCGCGCGTCGGACGTTAGCATCTCGCCCACTGCTCGTGGAGTCGGTGGTTATTCTTGATTAAACAAACCATTTCACTCCTCTGCCCTCCCTGACTGCAACTCTTCGGACACCGTGGCCGTGGCCTTCTTGAAAGTCACCAAAGGATCGTCTGCCGGACAGGTGTTGGCCCTGTCGGGCGAACGCACGATCTTGGGGCGTCATCCCAGTTGCCAGATTGTTTTGGACAACGGCTCTGTCAGCAGACAGCACGCGCTGATTATCGAAGCATCCGGCTCGCACTTTGTTGAGGACTTGCACAGTCGCAACGGGACTCAGGTCAACGGCACATCAATTCGCGGCCGGACGGAATTAACTGATGGCGATGAACTGCAAGTTTGCGACTACTCGTTCCTGTTTCAGCGACATGCCGAGCGTGTAGCGCCCGCGCCCGCTGCCAGCCAGACTTCGCTGAGCAAATCGGCCGTTCCGCTGGTCAATGCCCTGCGAGAAACGTTGGACGACGATGACGGGGATGACCCTGCTCAAACCGGGGTACAACCGTCTGTCAATAAGCTCTCAGATAGCTCGTCGGTTATCGCCGCGTTGGCAGCCGGTTCGTCGGCACGCGGTCTCCGTTTGAATGTCCGTCCCGAAGCGAAGCTACGGGCGGTTCTCGAAATCAGTGCGGCGCTCGGGCGACTGCTCAAGCTCGGCGACGTGTTGCCGGTCATTCTGAAGTCGCTGTCAAAAATATTCCCTCAGGCCGACTGGGGCTTCGTGCTGATTAAGGACGCCGACAGCGACAAGTTGCGGACGAGTGCCTCGTGGTCGCGTCGCCCCGACGATGAAGACGAAGTTCCAATCAGCATGACGGTCGTGAGACAGGCCATGCACGATGGCCAAGCGATTCTGAGTGCCGACGTGATGGGCGACCGTCGATTTCAATCGAGCGAAAGTTTGAGTGAGTTGCAGCTTCGTTCGCTCATGTGCGTCCCGCTGACCGACTCCGCCGGGACCGCATTGGGAGTGATTCAACTCAGCACGCTCGATGTTTCCCAACCCTTCAATGCCGACGATTTGGACTTGCTCGTCAGCGTCTCTGTTCAGGCGTCGCTGGCAGTTGAGAACGCGACGCTGCACGACACCGTCGTTCGTCAACGAGACTACGAGCGCGACATGGAGTTCGCGGCGCAGGTCCAGCTTGGGTTCTTGCCGGATCAGCCCCCCAAGCTCGCAGGGTATGAGTTCTCGGATTTCTATGAAGCGGCATTCAGCGTTGGGGGTGACTACTTCGATTACGTCTTGCTCCCCGACGGGCGCGTCGCGGTGGCGGTGGGCGATGTCGCGGGAAAGGGTGTGTCGGCGGCGTTGCTCATGGCGCGGCTACACGCTTCGGCTCGGTATCACTTGCTCAGCGCTAGTTCCCCGTCGAAAGCCATGAACAGTTTGAATGAAGAGGTCGCCACGAGTGGTCTCGGATTTCGATTCATCACGCTGGCGTTTGCCGTCGTCGATCCGAAGTCGCACGAGATCAGCATTGCCAACGCGGGGCATCTTCCTCCCGTCCGCCGTTTCGCCGATGGCAGCGTCGAGCTGGTCGGCATGAACGAATCGGGGATGCCGCTCGGCGTGGTCCAAGATCAGCAGTTCGAGGAATTGGTCATTCAGCTTCAGCCCAATGAGTCGCTCGTCTTCTACACGGACGGAATCACCGAAGCGATGAACGAGGGGAATGAACTGTATGGCAAGCATCGCTTGATGGAGGCGGTCGCCGCCTGTGACGGGAACTCCGAAGCGTTGGTAAAGTGCCTCGTCGCGTCTGTCGAAAAATTCTGCGATGCCCGTCCACAACGCGACGACATCTGTGTGACGGCCGTCCGTCGAACTCACTAATCAAGGGACGCAGCACGGTGTCCCTCGACAGTCTTCAAGTTCTCGGCGACGGCGGTCACGTCGCGCGGCGGTTGAGCCATTACGAATCACGGTCTGAGCAACTGGAGATGGCGGCGGCCGTCGAACATGCGATCGCGTGCGGCGAGCATCTCATCGTCGAAGCGGGGACCGGGACTGGCAAGAGCTTCGCGTATCTCGTCCCGGCCATTCTCGCCGCGACCGCAGGACAAGGTGGGCCGAGTGAGGGGGGGGCACGCCGCAAGGTCGTGATCTCGACCCACACGATCAGCCTGCAAGAGCAACTCATCGCGAAGGACATCCCGTTCCTGAACGCAGTACTGCCGGTCGAGTTCTCTGCCGTGCTGGTCAAGGGCCGGTCGAACTACATCAGCCTGCGCCGCATGAAGGGGGCCGTCGAACGTTCTCATTCGCTGTTCGCTCGCCCCGAAGAGATGGACCATCTCAAGCACATCGTCGAGTGGTCGCAAGCGACGGGGGACGGCAGTCTGTCGGACCTGTCGTTCAAGCCGTTGCCTCAAGTTTGGGATGAGGTTCGCAGCGAACATGGCAACTGTTTGGGGAAGGCCTGCCCGACCTATGAGAACTGTTTGTACTATCGCGCTCGCCGTCGTGTTTGGAACGCCGACGTGCTGGTCGTAAACCATGCGTTGTTCTTTGCGGACCTCGCCCTGCGTCGTGAAGGGGCGAGCGTGTTGCCCGACTACGATGTCGTTGTCTTCGACGAGGCGCACACGTTGGAGCAGGTCGCCGCCGACCATCTCGGTCTCTCCGTCACCAGCGGGCAGATCGAGTACATGCTGAACAAGCTCTACAACGATCGGACTCACAAAGGACTGCTCGTCAAGCTGCCGATCTCAAGTGTGGACGCCCTGAAAACGCAGCATGAGACCATGCAGCTCGTCGATCGTGCCCGTTTCCTCGGACGCGATCTGTTCGACGCCCTGCGGGAATACCACCGGACGAGTGGCTCGAAAAATGGCCGGCTTCGCAAACCGCCCGACATCGTCAATGAGGTCAGTCCCGTACTGAAGGAACTCGCCGCGCAGTTGGTTGCACTCTCGAAGCCAATCCAGCGCGATGAGCAACGGATCGAGTTCACGGCCGCAGCCGAACGGTGCGTCGGATTGGCGAACTCGTTGAACTCATGGCTCCAGCAAACGGCACCCGATTCGGTCTACTGGTTGGAAGTGACGGGGCCACAGCAACAGCGAGTCCGCATGGTTTCAGCCCCCGTCGATGTCGGGCCGATCCTGCGCGACGAACTCTTCGCGAAGGTGAAGACCGCGATCCTCACTAGTGCCACGCTGGCGGTGGGACAGCAGAGCTTCGACTTCATTCGCCAGCGACTCGGACTTATCAAGTCCAACGAATTGAAGCTCGGTAGCCCGTTCGATTACCGCAAGCAAATGAAGCTCGTCCTGCCGGAAGGGATGCCCGATCCAACCGAGTCCCCCGCCGATTATCTCACCGCCGTCTGCGCGCGGATTGAAGAGTACGTCGATGTGACGAAGGGCCGCGCGTTTGTGCTCTTCACCAGCTACCAGATGTTGCGCGAAGTAGCTCGCCGCATGACGCCGTGGTTCATCTCACGCAATTACGGGCTGTTCGTGCAGGGAGACGACATGCCGCGCACGCTGATGCTCGAACGGTTCAAGGCTGATCCGGCGGGAGTCCTCTTCGGAGCCGACAGCTTCTGGCAGGGAGTCGATGTTCCGGGCGACGCACTGCAAAACGTCA
>JAYTXB010001005.1:0-4903 GCA_043743205.1 Schlesneria sp. | reverse complement strand
CCCCGCACTCTCTCGACACCGCACCGCACCACGTCGCACCGCCAGTCTCTCGCACCACCCGAGACCGGCGGTGTCGGCGTTCTTTGGGGCCAGGTCGCGAGTGGATGCGGCAGAGCGTCGCAGTCAGTCAGTACCAGGCGAAGGCTTCGCCAGTCAGTCGCTCGAAGGCTTCGACGTATTTAGCGCGCGTCCGTTCAATGACATCAGCGGGGAGAACGGGGGGCGGACTGTTCTTGTCCCAAGCGGTCGATTCGAGCCAGTTGCGCACGAACTGCTTGTCGTAGCTCGGCGGGCTGCTGCCGGGAGCGTATTGATCGACGGGCCAGAAGCGCGAGCTATCGGGGGTGAGGACCTCGTCGATCAGGATGATGCGATCGTCGAGCAAGCCGAACTCAAACTTGGTGTCAGCGAGGATGATGCCACGCGTGCGCGTGAAGCCAGCGGCCTTGGTGTAGATGTGGAGGCTCAAATCGCGCAGGGCGGCGGCTCGTTCGAGACCGACGATCTCGATCATGCGCTCGAACGAGATATTTTCGTCATGTCCGGTCGCGGCTTTGCTGGCGGGGGTAAAAATCGGTTCGGGAAGTGGATCACTTTCACGGAGGCCAGCAGGAAGTTTGAGTCCGCACACGGTTTGACTGGCTTGATATTCCTTCCAGCCAGACCCCGCGAGATATCCGCGCACCACGCACTCGACAGGAAAGACGCTAGTCTTCGTGACGACCATGCTGCGACCATCGAGTTCTTCAAGATTGGCCTCCGGCGGAAGCGGCACATCGCCGGGATGCATGCTGAGCAAGTGGTGCGGCACGCCGAGGTAGCCAAACCAAAACCGACTGAGCTGCGTGAGGACTCGCCCCTTATCCGGGATGCCACTTGGCAGAATCCAATCGAAGGCACTGATGCGGTCGGTCGCGACGAAGAGCAATCGATCGCCAAATTCATAGACATCGCGCACCTTGCCGCGCAATGGGATTCGGCCGGGGATCGAACTTTGGAGCAGAGCAGTTGCAGATCGTGAGGGCATGTTGTGACTTGCGGAGTGATGACAAACGCGGCGACGCTGGCTGGAGTGAAGGAGCGATGTGCGAGCCTATCACTGGGGCGTTTGTTGAACAACCCGACTCGCGTTACTACACTCCCGCGAGTTTTCGCGCGACTCTGTGAAGCCCTTCTTGAGTGGCCGTTCGCAACGGCAATCGGGTGTCCGCGTTTAGAGTGTGATTAGCTTTTCAACGGTCTCATCGAGCAAGTCGTTTTCCTGATTGACACACCTCTGTTTGATGCAGGCTCCCGATGTTCTTGATCGCGTCTCCCGCCAGTTGCCACACACGTAAGGGCCATTCATGGGCCTGATTCGCTTCACCGTTCATCCGGCGTCACTCATTGATGACTTGCCGGAGGCGTACCGTGGCTACCTGACCGGTGCTGATGGGCGAGTCTTTTCGACTCGTATTGAAGTTGAAGACAACATCGTCAGTTGCCGACGGATGAGTTCCGAGAGTTCCAAGTTTCACGTGGCGTGGCCGGTTCCCGGTTTTGGTCGGCCGGTGATCGCGACGGCCTCGCTGCCCGAGCGGGAGCGACCTTACTTGCTCCCCGTCGAGTTGGCTCGCGGCAAGATCGTGCAGGTGCGGAATCAAGCCTCGCAATGGGAACTGTCGGGGATGCGTATCCCTCCTGAATTCGCCGAGCCAGCGCGGCTCGCTCACCGGGCGTTTTCACGAGCCGCGTCTAGTCAGGATCGACCGGACGAAGCGACTCAACTCGCCAACGAAGCGCTCCATCATGCGTGTGCCGCCGCGCAAGTACTGACGAGGAGCTATGCCAACCAATCGCTGCTCGGAAGGCTGCAACGCTTCCAAGGTTTACCGGCCTCGATCGGCTGTGAATTGCAAGGCTCGATTCCAAACTCCGACGCTAATGAACTGTTTTGCGCCGCTTTCAACTCGGCTACGGTGGCTGTTCCTTGGGCCAAGATCGAAGCGGTCGAAGGGGAATACAACTGGGAACATTGTGATCGACAGTTGGATTGGTGTGAGCAGCAGAAACTGATGGTTCGTGGCGGTTCGTTGATTGACCTTGGTCCCGGTGGCCTCCCCGCGTGGCTGGCTCGCTGGGAACATGACATCTTCAATTTGCAAAGTTTCGTGTGCGATTTTGTTGAGACGGCGATCTCGCGGTACGTCGGCCGCATTCGCTTGTGGGAAGTCGCCGCGCGCTTGAACAGCGGGGGCGCACTGGCTCTGACTGAAGCCAGCATGCTGACGCTCGCCGCGCGTGTTTTGGATGTGGCGCGGCAGGTCGATGAAGAAGTTCAATTGTTGATTCGCGTCGATCAACCGTGGGGAGACTATCAGGTCCGTGGGCAACACCGCTTGTCGCCGATGCAGTTGATCGACGCATTGCTCCGTTCCGCGGTCGGCTTAGCGGGAGTGAACTTGGAATTGGCGGTGGGTTACCTTCCGCGAGGCAGCGCCCACCGCGACCTGCTCGATATCTCGCGACTGGTCGATGCTTGGAGTGTCCTCGGCGTGCCGATTCACGCGACGTTGGCGTGTCCGTCGAGCAGCGATGACGATGCGCTGGCAGGCCCCGAATGGGAGGTTGAACCGCGGATGTGGGCGCAGCCGTGCGATGAGTCTGGTCAGGCCGACTGGATCGACCAAGTGCTGGAGTTGTTGCTGTCCAAGCCGTCGGTCGCCGGAGTCTCGCTGAGCCACTTCAGCGATGCCGATCCGCACACGTTTCCTCAAGCCGGACTATTGCGTCTCGATGGCACTCCCAAGCTGGCCCTCGAACGGATCATCACGCAGCGTCAGCGGCACAAGCGCCGCGATTAAATTCGGCGTTGTTGTGCCTCGAGTGACGCTCCGATGCGAGCACGTTTGATCGTCCCACGCACCGTTGCAAGCGACGTTTCCAACGCGGCGATTCCCTGTCAAATTGACGTTGTGTTGCTAAACTGCCGCCCGATCTTTGACCTCGGACCATGACAACCCTGGAGGACGGACAAGAGTCTCGGCCCTCAATCACGGTCTGGTCCTTGGACGAGTGTTTCCCTCCGCTCACTCGCCCTTCTGCACTGCCACTGTTCCGGCTGTTTTCCCAGTTGCCGGTCTCTGTTTGAATTCAAAACGATCACCACGAAGCTAAGGATCGGCCCGATGTCCGTCAGCCCTTTCGACCCCTACGAACCCTGCCCGTGTGGCAGCGGTAAGAAGCTGAAGTTTTGCTGTCTCAGTATCGCCGATGAGATGGATCGGATTCACCGATTGTCCACGGGGAATCAGCCTCACGTCGCGTTACAACACTTGGAGCGCTTGGCTCGCAAGTTCCCAGCCAATCCGTGGGTCGGTACGACGCGCGCGATCATTCTGCTGGAACAGGGCGATGCGCGGAGCGCACGGGATGTTTTGCGAGCACTGATCGAACATCAGCCGGACCATGAATTTACCATCGTCCTCCTGGCGGCAGCGCTCTTTCAGGACGAAGGGATTGATGCGGCCAAGAAGGCAATTCACCGCGCGTTCCAGCGCAGCGCCAAGAAGTATCCGTCGATGGTCAGCGGTTTGGCGCGAGCGATGGCTTCGATTCTGGCAAACCGTCAACAGGTGATGGCCGCGCGCGAGCATCTGGGGTTGGCGTTGCGACTCGCCCCCGAGAAGCAGCGTCAGGAACTATTCGTGCAGTTACTGGAATTCGACGGAGACGAAGCGATTCCGTATCCGATGCGCGGCACGCACCTGCTCCCCGCAATCGAAGGGACCGAAGAGCAACAAAAGGAAATCCGGAAGGCTCAGAAGTACGCTGCGGTCGGCTGCTGGAGTACTGCTGCGGATCTGTTTCTGTTGCTTACCCGCGCCATGCCCGAATCGGCTGAGGCGTGGCATTCCGCCGGCTTGTGCCGTGTTTGGGACGGTGACGAGGCGACTGCCGCCGAGGCGCTCCATCGCGCCGCTCAGTTGTACGGCGATGTTGCCGCCGCCGTGGAGTGTGAAACGCTGGCCCAACTGTTCGATCGACACATGACGAAGGATGTCGTCGATGTCTGCACGTATCAGGGGAGTTTGGAGTCGGTCGGTCGCTTGCTGACGGTTCTCGACGAGCACCCGCGACTGCTTCGTCTGAAGCTGCCGTCGAATAACTCCCCACAGCCGAACGCTCCCGTGGCGGCGTATCAAGTGCTTGATCGCCCGAAGTGGACGGGGGACGACTTCACCAGCCTCACTCTCGACTTGCTCCCGCGATTGCAGGCGCAGATCACGATTTTTGATGCGGATCCCACCGACAACGCCCCACCGACGCTGTTCCTGAGCGGCGATCGTGGAGTGGATTTGACGGCGGCGCACGCGCTGATTGAATCAGTCACAGCAGGATTGATGCGGTGGGTGGCGGACAAGCCGCAACCCGAAGTCACCGGGGGCATCCCTACCGAATCCCTGACCTTGCGTTGGAATTGGTCGCTACCCGAGAAAACGCCGCTGCGCATCAGCCGCAAGCTCAAAGATCAACAATGGCGCACAATCCTCGATGAAACGTGGCCCACTGCGCCGCTGACGGCGCTCGGAGGCCGTTCGCCAAAGGATGCGGCGGCTGATCCGAAGTGCAAGATCGCACTCACCGCAGCACTCTTCCTGTTCGATGCGCACTGTCAGCAACAGGGACACGAACTGAATCTCGATGCGATGCTGGCGAAGTTTGACCTAGCTCCGCTCCCTCTGCTCGAAGTTGATGAACGGACCTTGCTCAGCGGTCAATCGGTCATGCAGATGCACCGTTTGCCGGTCGATCAGCTCTCGGATGCTCAGCTCAATGCCGTCGTGAACCGCGCGCTGCTGACGCATCACAACCGGTTCCTGTACAGCGTGCTGAAAGTGGCTCTGACGCGCCCGGCCTGCAA
>JAYTXB010001004.1:0-1813 GCA_043743205.1 Schlesneria sp. | reverse complement strand
GGGTATCCGGACAGACACCTAGAAGTCCGGGGCCTCACGGCACCCGGCTCACCAAACTCCGACAGTTATGGATGCGCCGGTCCTAAGGAGTTGGGAATGGGAAGTGGTTAGAAGTGAAGATGAGACCTACGGTCGGGCGTTTCGGCGAGGTCCGGAGACCTGCGCCGAACGGGTTCGGAACCCACGCCGAACGTCGCGTTCATCATGGTCGTAGACGCGAATTGACCGTTTTGGCAGCTTGACCTAAAGTGCTACCACAATTGTCGGACCCGAGGTAGACGAGTCGTCCCCACGGTCCACGCGGTGCCTGCGGTGGGAAGGAGTCACGCAGATTCATGTCGAGCAGCTTCAGTGACGGCGAATACACCGAGACCGAAACAATGCACGGTCGTGACTGGCCTTGCCTCCGCCAGTTTTGTGTCTTCCTTGAGAACCGCGTTGGCAAACTGAGCGATCTCATGCGACAGGTCGAGTCGCTCGACACGCGAGTCCTCGCCATGAGCATCGTTGATTCCGTCGATTTCGCGATGGTGCGGCTGATGTTCAACAATTCCGACCGCGCCCGCGAGAAGCTCGAACTCTCCGGCTTCCTCTACAGCGAGAGCGATGTCGTCGGTGTCGAACTTCCCGACGGCGACAAACCGTTCCACGAGGTCTGTAAGACGCTGGTGAACGCCGAGATCAACATTCATCACGCTTACCCGTTGCTCTATCGCCGCCGTGGCCACGGTGCGGTCGCAATGTTCGTCGATAACGTAGACGGTGCCCTGAAAGTCCTCGACAACGCGGGCCATCGTGTCATCACCGAGAACGACCTGCTCGACGACGACGAGTATTTGTGAGCGTCGCGCAAAGCAGCTTGAGTTCCCTTCGAGGCGACCTGCCCAAGTTGCCCACACGGTGAAACGACTCAAGCTGGGCTGTGTGAGGTCTGTTCGTTGAAGACTCATCCCTGCCGGAGGTTCCACGTTTTTGCCCAGCAAGAATTTCGTAGGCTATTCGCAACGTGGAAATCATCGAGTCCTCCTCGGTGGCGAGAAGTGTTGGCAGCGTCTTCGTTAAGGCGAGCGGCAAGAAGAAATGTCCCTGTAGGATGGGCACTCTTGCCCGTCTCGGCTTGAAGTCAGAAGTCCGGACGGGCAAGAAGAGTGCCCATCCTACATCGCAATATGGCAATTTCTGCCGCTCGCCTAATTGTCGCTTAGAAACGCTCGTCCACGATTTCATCAGTTCCCGAGTCCGTCGATACTGGTCCCTGCAATCAGCAGGGGACAATGCAGATGATCGGCGTCCATCGGAAAGAGCCGCGCCACTGCTGGATCCTGTCATGCCCGCACCCAGTTTTTGAGGAACGCTGACATGCTCGACAGGAGTGCGACCAGAGCTTCTCGACTCTGGGGGTTGCCACTACGCTCCCGCCTTGCTTTCGGATGCTGCCGCATTCTTCTCGAAGGTCTGATTTCACGATGCCCCTTTTTGGCGAACGAACTCCAACACTGCCAGCCAATGAATTGCCGTCGTTTCGAGTTTCAGCACTGTTTCTGGTGGCGGCTGCGGGGGCATTAAGTCTCGACATTCCCGTCGCTCTGTATTTCAAGACGACTCGTTGTCCGGGACTGATTGTGGAACTGCTGGACCGCGCCGAACCGTTCGGACACTTCTTCGGAGTGGCGTTCGTGTTGATCGCGGTGACACTGCTTGACCCCGAAAAACGCTGCCGCATCGGCTGGGCGATTGGAGCTGCATTGGGGGGCGGAATGCTGGTAAACGGCATCAAGTTGCTCGTACAGAGGACTCGCCCGCGAGTCTCGGA
>JAYTXB010001003.1:0-17352 GCA_043743205.1 Schlesneria sp. | reverse complement strand
CCCCGCACTCTCTCGACACCGCACCGCACCACGTCGCACCGCCAGTCTCTCGCACCACCCGAGACCGGCGGTGTCGGCGTTCTTTGGGGCCAGGTCGCGCACGTCAGGGTTTGGCTGGGATCGTAGTTGTCAGGTCGTTGACCAGTTTGGCAAGCAGTTCGTGCGTCGCTTGGATGGCGGCGGGGACTCGACCGGGGTTGGCGGCGTCATTGCGAAAGCGGCGCAATGAGAATCGACCGGCACCGTGAGACGAGAGTTGAACCTCATAGTACTTCGTCGTGCCGGGGAGCGTCTGGTCGGGCGGCGTCGAACGGATCAACACCTGATTTCCGTGCGCGTCGTATTCCAGTGGCCCGAGGTTTTCGAGCAGATACGTGATCCGTTTGCAGAGCGCGTCGCCCCACTTTTTGAGGACATCCAACGTCGCTGCACCGAGCGTCGGCACGTCCAACCGGAGCTCTTCGCAAGAGACTCCGAGCGATTCAACGCTGACCACATCGACCGACAGCGCAACACCGGTGCCATCGGCGACTGTGATCGTCTTCGCGGGAACAAACGACTGTCCGATGAACGGCGTCAGGGCGGAGGCAAGATCGAGGCTGAGAGACATCGGCAGTCCTTCTTCGAGTCATCACGCAAGGCCATTTGAAAACGGCGGCGGCATTCTATGCTCGACCTCCTCAGAACAGGAGCTTTGCGCCCGACACTTCACAGAGGCACGCTGCGTTTGCGGTCTCAGGCGGGCGGGCTATGGTAGAGGGAGACGGTTCTGGTTCCCAAGTCGCTCGCCCCATTCGCGGAATAAACTCATGACCACCGCTGATCGCAAACCCCACGTGGAGTACCTCATCTTTGACATCGAGGCCATCGCCGACGGAGACCTCGTGTCGAAGATTCGGTATCCGGGAGAAGGACTCACGGGACCAGAAGCGATCGCCCGTTACGGTGCTCAACTTTTGGCCGAGACCGGTCGCGATGTCTTGCCTGTGACGTACATGCTGCCGATCTCAGTCGCCGTCGCGAAGGTCGATGCCGAGTACCGGTTGCTCGATCTCTCCGTACTCGATGCTCCGCAGTTCCGACCGCACGTCATCGCGCGACACTTCTGGCAGGGTTGGAATCATTACGGCCGACCGACGCTCGTCAGCTTCAATGGGCGCGGCTACGACCTGCCGGTCCTCGAACTCGCTGCGTACCGTTACGGCTATTCCGTTCCCGCGTGGTTCAACGTGGAGGCGCGCAGTTTTGAGCAGGCACGCAACCGCTACAACATCGAGACGCATCTCGACCTGTTTGACCTGCTCTCCAATTTCGGCGCGGCTCGACTGAGCGGTGGCCTCAACTTGCTGGCCAATTTGATCGGCAAGCCGGGCAAGTCGGGCGTCGATGGATCGCAGGTACAGGGGATGTTCGATCGGGGCGAGTCCGTGGCGATCAACGACTACTGCCGCTGCGATGTCCTCGACACGTACTTCGTATTCCTGCGCACGCGCGTCCTGCTTGGTAAGTTGACGGTCGAAGCCGAGCGTGAGCTGGTCGCGTCTACCAAGCAGTGGCTCGAAGCCCAAAGCGCCGCGCTCCCGGTCTACGCGCATTACCTCTCGCACTGGGGCGACTGGCATCCACCGGTGGACTGACGCGAGCGAACGTGAGGTCGTCACTCTTTCGGCGAGTCGGTTCGTAAGGGGACTGGAACTGGCAGTGTCGGCACGAGCGGCACGTTCGGGCCATCGCCCAACCAGAGATGTTGCCTGCCTGCCGCTTTTGGATCGACGATGGTGAGCGAGCGTTGCGACAGGCTCTCCGTCACGGCATCCCAATACAGTTTGCGGCTCGTCAGGCGCGGAGCCTGTTGATACTCGGCGAGCATGTTGTTGAAGCGGCTCGCGGTCGCGGAGGCTGCTGTGCGACGCTTCTCGGCTGTGACGCGGGCCTCATTCAAACTGGCAGTCGCATTGCCGGAGAGGAGCGTCGTGCCATCGGCACGTTCCTCCAGCAGTCGCTTCCAGAGCGCGTCGTTCAACGTCCAATCGGCTCGTAGGCGTGACGCTGTTTCCGAACCAATCGCGGGCGTCTCTGCGGGTGGTGTCACTGGCGTGGAGGTCTGCTTGAGGACTCGCAACGCCGCTTCGCCGACGGCTCCGAGCAGCACGCGGTCAGCGTAAGCATCGGCTTCGTTGACGAGCAGTTCGCGGTCTTCGAGAGCATCGGCGACCAGACGATACGCCGGGACAACAGCCTTCGGCGGATGGACATCGAGCCATTGCAAATCGACGATCTCGATCCCGAGCGCATAACCTTCGACACGCTGCCGCAACTGCGTGAGCGACCGCCGTTCGAGGATCGCTCTCCGATCCGTCAACAGCTCATCGAGCGACGCGCTTGCCGCCAGATCACGCAACACGCTCTCGGCCGCCGCGCGCAGTACGTCATCGGTGCGCTGGGTCCCGCCGAAGGTGAACTGCTTCAAATCACGCACGCGATACTGCACCTCAGCCGACAGATCGACCGGCACTTCATCCGCCGTGAGCATCAACGATTCACCGTCCAACACCTCGGCCTCGCGCTCACCATGCGAACTCGTCCATTCGACGATCCCCGGCTCGAACAGCCCCTGCGGGTTGAGGACGGTTTTCGTCTTCCGTGACTCCTGCTGCCTGTCTCCCGGCACTTTCCCCCTCACACCAATTCCTACGCTCCGCACGCGATCAATGCTCTCGCGCAGCACTCGTTCCAGCGGCCATGGCCAGCGCCAGTGAGGCCCCGCCTTGAGCATCGCTTCGTAACGACCGCAGCGCGTGACCAAGGCTTGCTCGTTCTCATTCAACACGACCACACCCGACAGGAACCAAACCGCGACGAACGTGGCTGTGCCGAGCTTCACGCCGAGGTGCCAGCGTTCGATCAACCAGAAGACCCAGCGCGACGGAGACGCCGCCTCGGCGAACCAATCGGCCGCACGGAGTAAAGCGTTCGAGACGCGCGTCGCCTGCGTGCCGGACCAGCCGTCGAACCAGAGGAGTCGCATCGCATTCGCCATCACCGCCAGCGAAGCGACTTCATGAAAGAGTGCCCCGCCCACGGGACTGAGCCACCCGCACGAACAAGCCAGCACACCGAGTCCATTCAGTCCGAACGCGAAGAACAAAATACTCTGCCAGATGTTCTGGACCAGTGCGCGAGACAGCCGCAATAAGTCTGGCAGGGGACGCAGCGGATCGCCCAATAAGAGGATGTCGCCTGCATCGGCCGCGAGGTCCGCACCGGCTCGACCGAGAACCAGCCCGACATCGGCAGCGGCCAGCGCGGGAGCATCGTTTACACCGTCTCCCACCATCGCCACGCAACGTCCCGCGCGACGCGCCTCTTCAATCCACGCCGCCTTGTCCGCCGGAAGCTGCTCCGTCGCGACGTGATCGAACAGCCCGAGTGACCTCACCACCACATCGGCCGGTTGAGGCCGATCACCGGTAAGTAGCGCGAACTGCGTCACGCCAACCTCACGCAACGCAAGCAGTACACTCGCCGATTCGGGCCGCATCGTTTCACGAACGCCCATCACACCGACGACACGCCCATCAACAGCCACGACCAGCGGCGACTCGCCTACCAGTTCGCGCGCCTTCAACAACGACACGACTTCATCCGAGAACGCGATCTCACCCTGAGCCAACGCGCGTCGATTGCCCACGACGACGGTGTGGAGAGGTTGAGGGTTGTGAGCTGAGCGTGAAGAGGCAGCAGGAGCGAAGTCGCTCGCCAATGCTTCTGTAGGATGGGCACTCTTGCCCGTCCTGTCTTCGCCTTCTGCTTCGGTCGCAGAGAAGTCGGACGGGCAAGAGTGCCCATCCTCCGATGGCATTCGATGCTCCCTCGCAAAGTCCGCCGCGCGGACCTTCGCGATCACGCCCGCGCCGGGCAGGACTTCAAACTCGTGCGGCGCGGGAATCGAGAGACCGCGTTCCTCGGCCGAGCGCACGATCAGTCGGGCCAACATGTGTTCGCTGTGACGCTCCGCGATGGCCGCGATGCGCAGGACATCGAGCGGAGCGAGGTCACTCGTGGTGATGATCTCACCCAGCGCGAGCGTTCCCTGCGTCAACGTGCCCGTCTTGTCGAAGGCAAACGTATCGACGCGCGCCAGTCGTTCGAGCGCCTGCGAACCGCGCACCACGACGCCGCGCCGCGCCAGCCAAGCCAGCGCGGCCATCACCGCGCATGGCGTCGCCAGTACCAGCGGACACGGACACGCGACGACTAAGACACCGAGCGCGGGCAACACGCCGCGCGACCACGATCCCGTGCCGATTCGCCAACCGAGCAGCGTCAAAACAGCGATGCTCAGCACGGCGGGTAAGAACCACTTCGCCAGCTTGTCGGCCATTCGTTCGAGATCAGCCTTGCGCGATTGAGCCGCTCCTACTAATTGAGCCACACGCGCGAGAGCCGTCTGATCGCCCAACGCTTCGCTCACCAGCGTCAGCGCGCCGAACTGGTTCAGCGTCCCGGCGAAGACTCGATCTCCAATCACCTTGTCGATCGGCAACGACTCGCCCGTGAATGCGCTCTGATCGACAGCCGACTTCCCCGCGACAACACGTCCATCAACGGGCATCCGCTCGCCAGGCCGCACGACCACGAAGTCGCCGACCTGCACGTCCTTCACCGGCACGTCGCGCTCGCGCCCGTCCTGCGTCGTGAGATGCGCGACCTCGGGCTGCAACGCGAACGACTGTCGCACGGCCCACCGCGCACGATCGACCGTGTACCCTTCGAGGCTCTCGCCAATGAGCGAGATCAACACCACGAGTCCCGCCGTCTCGTGCTCGCCCAGCACGATCGCCGCGAGGCACGCAATCGTCAGCGCGAGATCGGCACCGACGCGTCCCGACAACAAGCCATCGAGAGCGTGATACAAAATCCTCGCCCCACCCAACACCGCCGCCAACAGCGCGAGGCGATAGCCAAACAGCGCGTTCGGCGAGTGAGAGGAACTCTTCGCGATCTCGGTTGCCGCACGAGACGCCGTGGCAAATGAACTCGACGCAGCAGAACCAACTGCCGTCGTCGCTCCCGCCGACAACGCCCAATCCGCAGCCAACAACACCGCCACACAGGTCGTCAGCACATAGAGCGGCGCGGACTGGTAATGGAAGTGGGAACGAGCGTCACCTCGCAACGACGACGCATCGCCACGCAACATCTCGCAGGTCGATTCGGGGATGTAATGCAAAGCAAGGAACCGTTCGAGAAACCAAGATCAGACACGAAACAAACTTACAGCCTGACGCCAATCGGGGTTCCTCACCACATCACGTTTGTGCCGTTCTCCAGCTTCAGTACGACGAACGAGCCGGTCGATAGGGCAGGTGCCAGCTGTCGAAAGTCGGACTCGATGACAAATCGCCCGCCGCGCTGTTTGTCGAGCGTCATCGTCCCAACTTCCTTCTCGTGAACGTAGACCAGCAACTCGGTACCCGGTGGGAGCGAGACATTCTGAACTACAATCACCAACTTCTGTCCGTTGGGCGAAGAGGCCTCGGCCCAAGTATTGGTAAAGGTGGCCGTTCCCTTGGCGTACAGATTCCCACGGCATCCCGTCAGCGGAAGTTGTTTCCTGCGAATCGCCGCATCCAACGACTGTGGCCAGACGGCCAGCCCGACAGCAATTCCAAACAAGGCAACGCGCAGCAGTCGGTTCATGGCGGGTCTCGATCAAGGTGACGAAGAGTAATAGAGCAATGAGGGGCCGCAGCATAAGCCCGCCTCAGGGCGCTCGCCAGACGGAGTTGAGTCAGACTTCGGAAGGCTGCACGGCTGTTCCCAGTATTTTAAAGCGAGAAATCCGTCAGTTCGATGCCGAAGAACTTGTCGCACTGCTCGATTATTTCGTGGAAAACTGGCCTGTCGTTAATCTGGCTCCGACTTTGACGAAGACATTCCTGTGGTCTTGGGCGCGTCGATCAGAAGTTGTCAGCTTGAAATGGCAACAGATTCGTCTCGTTGGGGAAGGAAGTTCACTTCAAGACAATTGGCAAACGGGGAGTCGAATCCCAATACAGTTCATCAAGAACTCGAGCAGTTGCGAATTGAAAGCCCCTTTGTCTTCGCCATCTATTCCGATCAGCTACGGCAGCATCATGCCCAAGGACCGCATTCCCATTGCGACCGACTGATCGCTGATCAGTTCTCACCTGACAATCTCGGCAACGGGTTCTACAGGCCACTCGTTGAATGGTCTGAGTCGCTGCCACGAGGTCGCGCGTACATCCACATATTCCGAAAAACCAGCCTCCAATACGCTCGCAGTGGAGAAGACGTAAATCGCGAAGTGGCGAGAGATGCCCGGTTGTCTGAATCGGTCATGATGAGCAATTACGTCCGTGAGACGGACGAGGAGCTTCGAAGGGCGAGCAACAGGACGTATCACCAGATTCTTTCAAGTCTGGAGCCGTCTGTGGCTTCCCGCTACGGGCATCCAATACAGCCCAAGACGCGTGACGAGCTTGAGGCCGAACTTGCCATCGCAACTGGAGAAAAGAATTGGGCCGAATCTGCGCGGATTGCCACGGAATTGAGTCTCGGTTGGGGCTGATGATCGGGGCGGTTTTTGTGAAATCCACTTGTGGACTTAAAGCAGCAACTTTACGAAAACAACGCAACCCACTGTTTTACAGTGGGTTGCAATTACGCCCGAAGGGATTCGAACCTCCGACCGACGGATTAGAAATCCGGAGAAGCCGTGCGGATGCCAAGTCGCAAACCCGGATTTTCGAGTCCACTGGCCCCACCACTGGCCCCATGATTCCGACTGGCCCCGATGAGGTCGCGCCGATCGACTCTGACTTGGCGAAGATATTCGCCGCGTGGCCGATGCTCGCCGAGCCGCTCAAACGGGCGGTTCTTGCTTTGATTGGAACGGTTGAGGATTCGGCCGACGCCGTGGGTTCGCGTGTGCCGCGTTCGGAGTTGTTGCGATAAGCGGCTGCCCGGCCCGACGAAGGGACGCGGCAAACGTGATGCTGGCGAACGAGCGGGCGCGGGTGACTCGACCGACTGAACGAGCGGCATCGGTGGCGAAGCGGGCCCCGTGGTAGGGGGCGTTTCATCTCTGTCAGGGCGAGGGCAAGACCGCGTTTCCGTCGCGCATGCTATGAGGTTCCGCGTCGTGGGCGTTGGAACCCGGACGCGAAAGAAAGTGTGTGCGTATTCGGGATTGATCCCTATGGGGTGGGGCGAAAGAACGCGGGGAAGTACCTTTGGGATGGCACAACAGCCGAACGGCTGCTCGACGTTGGCCGATGGGTTGGGGTGCTTTCGACCGAGCGGGCTGACAAGTTCAAAGAGCTGAATCTGCCGCCCGACTTTCTGACGGATGTCTTTTGCCGCGTGCCCGGCGACACGTGACTGGCAGCCGACTGTTTCCCGCCACGTCGCGGAAGAATCGGTGCGAACTGAAGATTCGCTTTCTCAGGACGCACACCGTTCACAGTATCGACAGAATGGAATTATCGACTATCAAGGTCTCTCGGACGTGCTTCTACTCATCCGCTGCGTCTTTCAACGAGAATCGATGGTCAACGATGAGGAGAGTCACCGTGAAACTGCGAATTGCTGGTCTGTTTTCCCTTGCCCTGATGTTCGTCTGTGCCTGTCAAACAGGTGCGTCTGCTGCTGATCAGCTTCAAACGCCCAGCCAGCCGACAAATCCTCCCGCGAGTCCAACCACGATCCTGCCGTCACCTGCCGAAGTCATGGCAATCCCGGCCCCAGGACAGGGAAGGCTTGTGCGTTATGTGTTGAACGTCCATCCAGGTGCGAGAGTTGGCCGCATGCTGCTTCGTCGCTGATTCGCGAGGTTTTGAACGACAAACCACATTGACCGAATGGCCCGCTCAACCGAGCGGGTCATTTCGTTTCGTCGTCATTTGAGAAGCGCAGTGACACCGCTGGATTGTGTCTACGACTTACGGCCGTTCCGCACCGTCAATAGTCCGCCTCACGAAGCGACACCGCAAACGCGATGCTTGTGAACGCATGGTGTGAATTCTTCTTTCTGGCGATTCGCGGCATCGACTGCGCTCTGGACCTGCGAACGATTTGTCGCGCGGCTGGCCGCTCTCGACGTTGGCCGATCCCTTGGCCCGCCGATACACTCGGCTGCTTCTGTCGATCCGTTCTCAAGCTGTCTCCCGTCTCGGCTGGTGTTTCATCCTCTAAAGCCGGAACCGTTGTTCGCACGGTTGCGGTTGGCGAGCGTTGGGCATCTCGTCGCGCGTCGAAAGTGCTGTCGAAATGCCTGTGGAAGCGAAGCCGCTGTTTCGTCCCGACGTACTGCGGCCGTACATGCAATCGTTCGCGTGGCCCGCGAACCTGGCGGAGTCCAAAGCGGCGCTGGCCAAGTGGGCGACGATGCTTTCGACCGGGCGAGCCGACAAGTTCAAAGAGCAGGAACTGCTGCCCGACTTTCTGACGGATGTTTTTTGTAATGCGCTCGGCTACATGCGACCGGCCGACAGCGCGGCGCGGTTCACCATCTCGCGCGAGAAACACGTTCAAGTCGATGGCAAGTTTGCCGACGCCGTACTCGGAAACTTTCGACCCGGCGCGGAAGAGTTCATCGTCGCCCTGGAGGGGAAGGGACCGCTCGACCCGTTGGATCGGCCGTTCGCCGGGCGGAAGATGTCGGCGGTCGATCAGGGCTATCGGTACGCCATCAATTTGCCGAGTGATTGGATCATCGTCACGTCGATGCGGCAGACGCGGCTCTACTTCAAGGGGGCGGACCAGTACACCTACGAACGGTTCGACACCGAACGGCTGGCCGACGATGACGCTCTGTTGAAACGGTTCCTGTTCCTGTTGGGAGCCGAACGAGTCGTTCCCGAGACCGGCCGCTGTCACCTATACAACTTGCTCTCCACGTCGGAGAAAGTCGGCAAGGAACTGACGAAAGAGTTCTACTTCCGCTACGCCGAGATGCGGCAGAACGCCTTTGAGCATCTCTGCCGCGAGAACGCGAGCCTGTCGCGGAACGCGCTGCTGAGTGCAACGCAAAAGCTACTCGACCGGATTCTGTTCTGCGCGTTCTGCGAAGATCGTGGCTTGCTGCCCGCCGACACAATTCAACGCGCCTACGAACATCGCGACCCATACCAACCCAAGCCGATTTGGGACAACTTTCGCGGACTGTTTCGAGCCATCGACACGGAAGCCAGCACACGAACCTATGGAAAAATGAATCAAAGCGGGCTAGCATTAGCCTAAGTTCGGTTACTCGTGACGGCACGACGGAACAGCACAAAATGGCGCTTCAACTCTTTCCAGACATCGAGTACGACTCACCCAAGCTGGCAGTCTCCAACGACCGGTGTGGGAGGATCATTACCGGTGATGCGCGTATTGAACTCCCGAAGCTTGAATCGGGAATATTTCAATGTTGCATCACAAGCCCACCCTATTGGGGACTTCGCGACTACGGGATTGATGGACAGATCGGAGCAGAGACAAAGCTCGATGACTACCTGAGAGATTTGGTCGCAGTCTTCAGCGAAGTACGTCGGACCCTGTCCGACGACGGTACGCTGTGGTTGAACATCGGCGACAGCTACACGAGCGGCGGGCGAACGTGGCGGGACACCGACAAGAAGAATCCGGCTCGGGGCATGGACTATCGAGCCCCCACACCGGAAGGATTGAAGCCCAAGGATTTAGTTGGCGTCCCGTGGCGTTTGGCGTTCGCGCTACAGGCCGATGGTTGGTATCTGCGATCCGATATCATTTGGCACAAAAACAATGGACTCCCCGAATCGGTCAAGGACCGACCTTCACGAGTGCATGAGTATGTATTTCTCCTGTCGAAGTCAGAGCGATACGCTTATGAACATGAGGCGGTAAAGGAAGCGGCCGTGAATGGCAGCAAGAGGAATTGTCGATCCGTTTGGACAATCAACACCGAGCCATTCAACGGAGCTCATTTCGCCACGTTTCCGCGCGAATTGGTAACTCGCTGTCTGCTCGCGGGAGCGAAAGAAGGCTCCCTCGTCCTCGACCCATTTTTCGGTTCCGGAACGGTTGGCGAAGTGTGCCAATTATTCGGCCGCCGTTTTGTTGGAATTGAATTGAATCCGGACTACGTCGAGCTTGCCCAACGCCGCCTCAATTGGCGGAGCTAGAACTGCCAATGCGCGTGGACGATGCAGAGTTCTTTCCGCAAGTTCTTGATCTGGAGTTTTCGCTCGGTTCCACCGTCAAAGTAGAGCTTGAATCGGACGTGACCTTCGCTGTCACGGACCGTGCAATAACCGGGTTTGGGAGTTTGCTTGCTGTTGGCCATCATCTGAAAGACGCCGTGCTGAGCTTCCTGCATCAAGGTTTTCGGAATCTCGAGCAGTTCGTAGAAATGGCCCGCTTCTACGGAGTCGTCGGCCGTTCGGTTGAAGTACCGAAGTTGGAGGATGCGATCATACGCACTGAGGTGTTGTAGAAATCGGTCCCGCAAACCAGCCAAGTCACCTTCAGTTTCCCACTTGCCTTTGCCCAGTTCCATGAACTTGGAAATGTGAAGCATGTCCCGCTTGATGTGCATGTCGCCCTGAGTCTTCAGCGACCATTTCACACCATCAACCGTCAAGTCGTGACCTGGATGGCAACGACTTGGTCGAGAGGCATCGCGCCCCAGCGCCTGATAAACCCGCTGCATTGCAGCTTCAAATCGGTACTTGTCGAGGTAGTCGTCTGACAGGCTGTGGTGCAGTTTCAGAATGTCGCCAAAGCCCGCGAGGAAATCTGTGCTCACGACATCTGATGAAGGATTGCGATGGCTCGCGATCGGCTGCGAGAACGTGTCAATCACCGCTTCAAGCACAGCAAGTTGCCCGTCAGACAGTGTTCTGATTCGGCGCTCAATCTCACGGATGCGTTTAGTCATTCGTGGCCAGAACCTTTCGAATGACTTTGATCGGATCAATCCCAAGCGCCTCAGCAACATCGAGAAACTCGACCACATCCAATCGCCGTTCCCCCCGCTCGTACTTGCTGACATAGGTTTGAATGCAGCCGAGCTTCTCAGCGAGAGCTTCTTGGGAAAGCGATTGCTCTTGGCGAGCCTCCGTCAGAAGGTCTCGAAAGCAGCGGTATCTGGCTGTGTGTATGGAGGTTGTCATACCGTCAGAGTAAACCCGATTTGGGTTCAGCCCAAATCAGGTTGGCGTGATGGCGAACAAGTATGAGCAAGCATGATGCGACTTCCGCCTATCGCTCTAATTGGGACTCCGTGGGCAGGCGCGGCGAAGTGCCGCTGGTTCCACCCTACGATCGAGATGAATGCACGCTCAACAACAAGGCTCAAGCATGTTGGGAACAGTCACTGAACGAACTCGGCGACGCCCTGAAAACGAGTTTCAAACTGAAGGCCAACCCCTTCAAGAAACCCCAAACCGCCGACGAGTGGGAACCCTACCTGAACGACAAACGAGCCGCCGTCGCGAAGCTCACCCAACAACTCGCCGAAGCCGAAATCAACGCCCGCGTCTACAAGCTGTTCGACCTGACACCCGCCGAGATCGCGCTGCTGCAACGCGAAGTCGAGCACTGACCAACGCAAGTCGCCCTCCCTTTCAGCCCGGACGGGCAACGCCGGTAAAGATTTCGTTTTGTGCGAAGTAGCCTTCATCGCTCCGCGTGAAGTGAGCCGAGCGCAGGAGGGGCTGACTCAAGAAATACGCTTGGTTCGTACAAGAGACGACCAATCATGCCTTCGGTTGAGTTTGTCATGACGATTGTCTCTCGATCCCCTTTCCGGCCTCTCCTTGCGCACGGCTGACTTCACGCGGAGCGATGAAGGCTACTTTCTTTGATCCAAAATCCTTAACCGCGTTGTCCCGTGGGCTACTGTCTGTCGCCCCAGCCGGGGCTGAAGACTCTGCGAGATGAGGACGCCCAAACAAGTCGTGAGCGTGGCTCAAAGCGTCTCCGCGAACTCGCGCAGCATCGCCACGGTTTGAGGGAGTTCTTGGCGTTCCAAGCAGTCGAGAAACTCGGCCACGGTCATCGGCGGATTCTTGAGGCTCTGACGTTGGCACTTCACGGCTTCGCAGACGGCGAAGGGATCAAGGTCCAGCAGATGCCGAATGAACTGGTCGGGATGCTGAGCCTCAATGCCGTACCGGGCGAGTGTCTCGGCGGGGAAGTCCTTCAGATTCTTGGTCACGATGACATCGGCCCGGCCGTGAATCGCTGCGGCCAAGACGTGGCGGTCATCGGCATCCGGTAGAACGAGCGAGGGAATCAATTCCTCAAAGCCGGTGATGAGCGCGTCGCGAACGTGGCCGTTCATCCGAACTCGCACGAGATCAAGTTTGTCTCGCGTCAAATCGGGGCGAGTCTTCAGGACACTCCTGATCCATTCGTCGTGAATCTGCTCAGTCCAACGGGCGCGGAACAAATCCCGCTCTGTCAGCCACATCAACAGGCTGCGCAACGGAGCCGGATACAGAACGCAGGCGTCAAACAAAACGGTGAAGCGGCTCATGCTCAGTAACCCAAGCCGAGTTCCTGATCCATCGCCGTGAGTTCCGCCAAGACCTTCAGCCGTGCTTCGCGGTTCGCCCGCTTGTACCGCATCAAGTCGTCAAACCGGACGCGGCGGTGAGTCCCCACTTTGTGCGCGGGGAGTTGGCCCTCTTCAATCAGCCGGACCAGATACGGGCGGGACACGTTCAGCAAATCCGCCGCCTGTTGCGTGGTGAGTTCCGCATGGATCGGAATCAGTGTGACGGCGTTGCCCTGTGCCATCTCGTTGAGGATGTTCACGAACAGCCGGAACGCGGACATCGGAATCGTGATGTTCTGTTCTTCGCCGTCCTGTTCGATCCGAACCGACACGCTCTGACGCCCGTTTTTCGTCAGCCGCGCCAATTGCTGGCCGGACTCCAACGCGAGTTTCGCGTCTCGCGGAGTCGGTGCCACCGGTTCGGTTCGTTCTAGCAAAGCGTTCGACATGGCCGATCCTCGTAAAGCGGTGTGATGGGGAACCCCCCCCACGGCTGGCATTTTAGGATGACCATCGAACGTGGAGCAATACTCGAAACAAACGAAACGTCCTCAAACATCACAAAAGGTCACAAAACATCACAAAAGGTCGTCGCGGCGCGCTGTTGCCCATGAGTTTCCGGGGAGATGCGAAATCTCCCCGAACGAAACTCACGGAGACCAGCGATGCAAGATTTGCTCTACGGGGAAGACATCGACCGGCGACTGAACTGGTCGCTCGGTCGCGCGGAACGGCTCGCCCGCAAACAGAAGCTGCCGCATTACATGCTGCCGGACGGCTCGATTCGGTTCGTGTGGAACGACTGGTTCGGCGAGTCGATGTCGCAGACGAAAGCGAGGCGTCCGATGCGTCGTGAGTCACACTCAATTCCCACCGCGTTGACACGTCCCATCGAGACAGCGCCAACATCATCACCCGAATCCGCGCTGCTCGTCGGCCGCTTAGAGGCCGCTCGATTGTGTGCTGTATCCCCCGCCAGTTGGGATCGGTTGACGGCAGCGGGCAAGACCCCACGCCCGATCAAGCTCGGCGGGCGAGTCGTCTGGAGACGAAGCGACTTGGACGCATGGACTGAACACAACTGCCCGGATCGTCAGACGTTCGACGCGCTGACCGAAAGATGAAAGGCGGTGAGGCATGGCCGCTGGTTGGTTCAAAGTTCACCGGTCTCTTCTCGACCATCCAATCATGCAAGACGACTGGCATTGCAGGCTGTTCCTTTGGTGTCTCGCCAAAGCGAATTGGAAGACATCAGAATTCAAAGGTGAACTGCTGTTGCCCGGCCAATTCGTCACGGGCCGAAACAGTGGCTCGGATGAGTTGAATGTCAGCCCGAGCAAATTCAAGCGGGGCTTGGACGTGCTGGCCGATCGCTTCGGCTCCATCACTCTGCAACCGAACAACCAGTTTACGACCGTAACGATTTGCAACTGGTCGCTTTACCAAGAGCCGGACGGCACCGAGCGAACAACGGATGAACAAACGATGACACAACGGATGAACAACCAGCGGACAACAGATGACACAACGGATGAACACATCCAAAGAAGGCAAGAATCTCCAAGAATGGAAGAATCAAACCCCCACCCCCAAACCCCCGGCGGATGAATGGAAGGTGGTAGAGGGGAAATTGAAGTTGATCGGAGTGGTTCGGCCACAAGCCGCCAACGCCGCCGCCAAGCAGAACGGATTCAACGCCCCTCAAGTCCTCGCCCTGATCGCATGGTTCCAACTTCAACCGCATGGAGCCTACACGCCCGGTGTGTTGGTCGACGCCTAACCAGTCCGGATGCTGCTGAATGGGACACTCATCAGAACTGGCCCCCACCGAAGGGCGTCACGGTTCGAAGCGAGCCGTCTCCCTACGATCCCTCGCCCGGTCAAACCGCCCTAGCCGAACGGTCGAAACGCGAACGTGAAGCCCACCATGCCGCGCTCGCCGAACTGGTCTGCACGCTGGAGACGGAACTCGGTGGCACGCTGGACGCACTGCCAGACGACGCAATCGCCGAACTGCTGACGGGAAACCGCGTATCGATTCAATATCTGCAACGGCAGGGGCGAGGCCGTGACTCGCCGATTCGCGGGGTTTTACTCAATCGATTGAGCGCGTCGCTCGCCCGAGAAGTCACTCCCGCGCCGTTGCGAGGCTGACTGCTTACGCTGCCCCCACCGGTAGTGAGAATTTTTCTGGCCCACTTTTGTCCGCTTCCCGAGTTGGTGGCGAACCGCCCCCAACGGGGAACACATTGCCCCGCGCTCTGCCGTGAGCGTGTCTGGAATTGCGACTGACGACGTTCGTTGGTCGATGGTATGTTGTGACTCGACCTTTGCTCGCCCGGTGTTCGTGCTTCGTCGTGAGAAGCGGACGCGAACACCGTGGCGGGCTTCTCACCAAAGGAACCTCGCCGATGGCTTCTCTCTTCAAGCGAACGTATTGGACGACCGATCCTGCGACCGGCCAGAAGACTCGCCACAAGACGAAGACTTGGTACGGGAAGTACGGCAACGCTGACGGTCTTCGCTGTCGAGTCCCGCTCTCGACGAACAAGACTGCGGCGGAACAGATGCTCGCCGAACTGGTCCGACTGGCGGAGTATGGCAAGGTCGGGTTGCTCGACCCGTTTGAGGAACACCGCAAACGATCGGTCAAGGATCACGTCGCCGATTTCCGCCGACATCTCGAATCGAAGGGGAACACACCCGAACACGTCGCGCTGACGGTTTCGCGCATCCAAGCCGCGTTTGCGGGTTGTGGATTCAAGATGCTGGGCGACTTGGACTCGGACAAGGTTTCGCACTGGCTCAAATCTCGCCGAGACGCACGCGAAGTTGGGAAGCCGTTCGGCATCGCGACCAGCAATCATCATCTCGGCGCGGTGCAATCGTTCGGCAACTGGCTGGTGAAGTCTCAACGGTTGGCGCGGAACCCGTTCTCAAACCTGTCGAGACTCAATGCGAAAGTCGATGTTCGCGTGGAACGGCGAGCATTGGACCCAGCCGAACTCACACGGCTGATTGACGCGTCGGACAAGAGCGAGAAGCAATTCCGCAAACTGGCCGGACCGGACCGCGCCGTGCTGTACCTCATGGCCACCATGACGGGACTGAGGGCAAACGAACTGGCGACGCTCCGGCTGTCGGCCTTCAACTTCAAAGCTGAACCACCAACCGTCACGATTGCCGCCGAGAACGAGAAGGCCGGACGCGGTGCCGAACTGCCGCTTCATCCGTTCGTCGTGAACCGACTCTCGGCATGGCTGAGAACTCGACCGAAGCCCGGGACGCTGACGATCAAGCCGCAAGACGAACTGCTCTGGCCCGGTACGTGGTCCGAGAAGGCAGCGGAGATGTTCCGCCGTGATCTGGCCGAAGCCCGCGCGGCATGGCTCAAGGAAGTTGAGACCATCGCGGATGAACTCGAAAAGCGAACCAAGACCGACTTCCTCAAAGCCGAAACCGCGAACGGTGAGAAGGCCGACTTCCACGCGCTCCGCCATTCGTTCATCACGATGCTGGCTTCGTCGGGAGTTCATCCCAAAGTCGCACAGCAACTGGCTCGGCATTCGACCATCACGTTGACATTCGACCATCACGTTGACAATGGACCGCTACTCGCACGCCCGCTTGGTCGATCTGAACGCCGCTGTCGAGAATCTGCCTTCACTGGCCCCACTTTCCAAACTCGCTCACACCACCGCGTTGACGGGAACCACTGGCGGAACTCGACTTGAAGTCGATTCCACTGGCCCCGCCACTGGCCCCAGCCAGTGACAAAACGGGGTTGGCATTGATGACGGCTGATGAAACGCCCGGCATTGTTCACCCGGCCGGAGAAACGCAAAAACCCCTGAAAAACAGGGGTTTTATGTCGTCTGATGACGATTGCGAACGGCTGAGAAAACTACGCCCGGGAGGATTCGAACCTCCGACCGACGGATTAGAAATCCGTTGCTCTATCCAGCTGAGCTACGGGCGCGTGGGCGGTTTTCTGTTTGTTGTGATTTCGGGTTGAGTCGAGCGTTGTGTGAGTCACAAAAAACGGTGGTTACATCTCGAATTCGGCGGTTCGGAACATCGAACTGAGTTGGATCAGTTGCGAGTTGTGTGGGCCGAACGATCCGTGGCGAGATACGAAGAACCAGCGTCAAAGAATGACGCAGGCCGGGCGAGCCGGCCTGCAAACTCAAGTCGATCTCAGATTGAGAACGACAGAAGAGCGACTCAGACAATGGAAGGCATTGTTGAGGTTGTGTCAGGCTCCGGTAGTTCCGACCATGCGCTGAATCTTTGCGCGGCGCTCTGCGCGGCGGCGAGTACGTCGGCTGGTCTCACTCGGCTTCTCATAGAACTCACGGCGACGCATCTCCTTCTTGATTCCGGAGTGTTCGACCAACTTACGAAACCGCTTGACTGCATCGTTGACCGACTCGTTATCCCGCAACCGCAACTTGACCACACATTCCTCCCATCAGGATTACTCAAAAAATTGGGCTGATTCCGTCGGCAGACCGATCCCAACGCCGGTTGCCTTCTAAACGGACGCAGGATGGTAGCGGGGACATTGGCAATTGGGAAGTCCACGACTTCCGGCTGTCGGACCAAGATAGAAATGTCACAGGGTTCACCAACTTAGAAATGTCACATTCTCGTTCGGGAGGGCGGAGCCGTTCCGTGGAGGTGAGCGCAGCGAACCGGAGCGGAACGGCTCCGCCCTCCCGAATGGCGATTTTTCTCAGAGGAAGCGACGACGCCAGGGATGGGTGGCGGCTGGCTTGTGTGGAGCCTTGGTTGTCGTG
>JAYTXB010001002.1:0-8951 GCA_043743205.1 Schlesneria sp. | reverse complement strand
CTCGACCGACACGGCCCCCGTTTGCAGATCGCGCACCGTCACGGTTTTCGCTCGTCGATCAATCGATTCGACATTCGTGCGGGTCCGAACATCGAGCTTGTATCGCTCGCGAAGCCGTTGCGGCGTGGTGACGAGCAGTTTGTCCCGCTCGACAATCTCACCGCCGATGTAATACGGCAGGCCGCAGTTGGCATAAGAGACATCCGGCCCGCGCTCGAAGACCACGATCTCGGCCTCTTCCGACAAGCGCCTCGCACGCGCGGCGGCCGATGCCCCTCCCGCGACTCCACCGACAATTACGACTTTCATCAAACACTCTCCAGACTTCTCCAGACCGCACCGCACGCGGCCATGAATGAGATGTTTCAGGCGAGCCGTGTGCCGTAAGGCCACGGGTTTTCTGCGGTGATCAAGAACCCGCAGCCTGACGGCATGCGGCTCGCCAAGAATGACACATTGCCGAGCGAGTGAGGTATCGATGTCCGTTCAACGACCACAAGTCTCACCATCGGCAACTTGATTCCACGGCATCCGAGCCAGCATCATTCCCATGCCGCAGGTGTCGGTCACGCCCGCGAAGACCAGGCCCGCGCCGATGAACGCCGATAGGCCGATCCACCACGGATGAAACAGACTCAGCGCGGCACCGATCACCACGAGCGACCCGGCGGCGATGCGGACCTGTCGTTCGAGCGACATCGTTTTCTTGCCGCGCACGACGGGGAGTCCGGCTTGCTCCCAGGCGGCCGTCCCGCCCTCCACACTGACGATGTTGGCGATGCCCGCCGCGAGGAACTGCTCGCACGCCTGACGCGCCCGGCTTCCCGACTTGCAAATGACATAGATCGTCTCGTTCGCCGAACCGTTTGAACTGGCGACAAGTCCCTTTGGATCGAGCCGGTCCAACGGGGCAAGCTCCGCCCCCTCGGCATGAATCTCACGGTACTCGGCGGGCGTCCTGACATCGATCAACCGAATCTTGCCGCCGTGTTGGCGCAGGGCCGCCAGTTCCTGAGGCGGAATAGTTGTGACGGACATTGGAACTCCTTCTCGAATGAGGGGTGATGCGGCTGGGTTGATCTGCACAACTTATACCTGAAGCGACCGCAGGGTTTCACATTTCCGAGCGGTGGACTTGCGTCCACCGCTCGGAAGGTCTCAGGTTGGACCGCGCGAGGGATAAATTGTCCTGAGTTCGTGAGCGGCACCGCGCTAGCGGCCGGTGTTTTGGCTTTGGGTACATTTGCTTCGACCGTACACAAGGAACTTCAGCTTCCCACAACCACTGCCGAATGTGGGCGATGCTTGGCGAGTGCCTCTTGGATGGCGGCCACGGCATCGGGCGTCCCGTTCAGGCGGCCACACAGCGGCGCGACGTTGGCTCGATACTCGTCGAGTCGCGACAGGAACTGAGTCAGCCGCTCCGCTGAAAACGATTCCAGCGTGGTCCAGTCGCCCGCTCCCATTTGTTTCAGGAAGCAGGCGTTGATCTGCTGTTCGTGGTGCAGTTCTTCGGGGATCGCGAAGACCGGCTTGCCGAGAAAGAGGGCTTCGCCGAGCAGTTGATTTCCCGCCGCACTGACCAGCGCCGCGCAGCCTGCGAGATCCTCGACGAACGCTCGTTCGTCAATCGCGTGGAACGAGAGCCGTCCCGCGCGAGGCTGCTCGCCGAGTCCGTAGATGCGGACATCGAAGCCGCACGCGGCCAGAGTTTCCAACACGCGCGGAGGTGTGGTCGGGCGCAGGTACGACAACAGGAACGCTTCATTGCGAGGAACCGTCGCGGCGAGATCGTCACGCAACATTGGTCCAACTTGTCGAACATGCTCGAAGCCCGGCTTGAGCGGCGGCGTGTAGAACGACGAGGTCACGGCTTCGTACTCGCCGCGCCCGTAGTACGCGCGAATCGACCAGCTCATCCACCAGGCATATCGTCGCAGAAGTAGCGGTAGTCCCCGCAGGTCATACGCCAACAGGACGTGTTGATGATCGAGGCTCATCATCGGCAGGCCGGCCCGCCGCGCGGCCCGTGGCAACGCCGGTTCAAAGTCGGAAATACAGAGGTCGGGCCGATCGACCTCGATCCGCTTCAGAAAGCCGTTCACCACGGAGGGCAACTCGCGCCAGGCGTACTTCAACCCGTGGCCGATCGACTTGAAGAGGTCCAGCTTCCCGCCGGTGTATCGGAACTTGAGTCCCGTGATCCGCACCAGCCGCACATTCTCGACCGCGCTGGATTCTCCATACGACTTCACGAGGAAGTCATACGCATCGTCGGAGGCAAACAGCACTAGCTCGTGCTCGTGCCGCAGATGCTCGACCAGCGTGCGGACTCGCACGGCATGGCCTCGCCCCTCACCCGCCATGCTGTAGAAGATCTTCGCCACGCCGACCAACCTCGTCTGGTTCTTCTCCGGTCCCCTCGCCCCAGCTTTGTGGGGAGAGGGTTAGGGTGAGGGGTCTTCTGCTTGTTCCTGTTTGGCAGACTCCGGCTTCTTCTTTGGAAGAACTTTCTTCAAACCTTCCTTCGCATCCTGCACTCCTTCTTTGACGGACTCCTTCACACCTTCGACGGCCCCTTTGACAGCCCCCTTCGCCATCTCACCGGCCACTTCCCCGGCATGCTGCTTGATTCCCTCGCCAACTCCCTTGAGATTCGTCGATTGCCGAAAGGTCGAGATGTCATCGGCCGAATGAAACTCGCGGTCCGGCCCCGCCGATGTCACCGTGACAATCTCGGCCATGCCGCCCTGAGAGTACTCGACGATGATCGCCGTTCCCCACGGGTCGTTCTCACCCGCCTGGTTGTTGTTCGGACGAACATAGACGCCCGCCGGTGTCGTCTGCCGATCAAAGTGATCCGCCAACCGCCCCACCTGCAATCGCGCCCGTTCCACATTCCGGCTTTCCGTAGAGCAACCGAGAACGAGGAGACACGTCAAAGTCAGCAAGGTCCATCGCGTCATTTCTGCGGAACACGAGGAGGAAGGGATGGCAGAAAAATTAGGGGTAGAAAAATGACGAGATGGCTGGTCGTGATTGAGAGCCGTCATGTCCTGATCGATTTGCGTTCCCATATTTCTACCCACCATTTTTCTGCCATTTGTCTTCTTCGGTGAAGCAACACGACCGTGAGTGACGACAGGAAATTACGTCTCGACCGGCTTCCGTCCCACGAACTGATAGTACGGCGCACGGACGAACGGCATGTAGGGCACCTTGCCACGATGCTGCTGGAGCGAGACGGTTTCAAAACGGCTTTGCAGGTAGGGAATGTGGTCTCCGTTCAGGAAGACGTTGTCGTTGGCGAACCACGTCGGCCATAGGGTACGAGTTGACCAGCGGTGCTTCGCCAGCCCATCAGCCGGCCATTTGCGAGCCACGAAGAAATCGACGACACCAATCAACCCGCCCGGCTTCAGCATCCGCAGCGCCTGGTCCATCGCGAGGAACCAGTCGGGGATCATCGTCAGCGAATACGAGAACGTCACGATGTCCGCCAATCCCTCTTCGGGCAGAAACCTCGTGGCATCGGCATGCACCGGAGTGATATTCGTCCAACCCCGCGCCGCGACTCGCTGCTCGGCCACCTTCAACAACGACGAACTGAGATCGACAAGGTACGCATGAGAAAAATCCTTCAACCGCTCGCCCCAGTTCTCGGCGTTCTCGCCGGTCCCGGCTCCCATATCGACCCAAACGCCTCCCGGCACGGTCGGCAGTGACGCAAACAACTCCTCACGCCCATGCAGCAACCGCTTGCGAAAGGCGTCGTACCCGGAAGCCTGTCCCGAGTAAAAATTCTCCAGCCGCTCTTCGTGCGTCTTCCCCCGGCCGCCAGTCACGGCCATGTGCCAGAGAATCTTCAGGTCATTGAACACGCTGCCCTTTGGAGAGGCAGGCTTGGTCGAGGGATCGGCTGTTGTCACGAAAAGGCGTTCCTTGTTTTCGGTTGTCATTTGTTGCTGGGGGATTACAGCCTGAATCATCGAGTCACAGGCTCGGTCATCAATTCAAACTGCGTCCTCGTAATTGAATTCCAATTTGCTCTGCAAAACTACCTCGTCGATGACTGCGTTCAGTCCCCCATCCACCACCACTGCTTGAAAGCGGTCCATGAGTATCGGGATGTTGATGATTTCCTCGATGCATTGCATGTAACGGGCGACGATCTTTTTGACCGGATAGACCCGCTCGGCCTGCTCTTGGATTTTCGTTCGCAATGAATCAGCAGTGGCGGTGGACTTGATGACGAAAGTAATCGGGTAGCGCTGGACCTTGTCGATGTCGAGAAAGTATTTCCGCACGTCGGTCGTTTCGGTGACTTGGAAGAAGCGACCGAGTGGACGCATCACAAAATCAATCCCGCCGTCGTTGGCGTTTGTCCGGCCGGTCTTAAAGAGTATGAGTCGTTCTTCGGTCAGTTCATCGACAGTCCAACCCCAGAAGATCGACTGCTTGGCAAAGTGCTGCTTCAAGATCGCAAAGCTGACGATCTCGAAAATCCGAGCATCGACGTTGGGTTGCAACAAGTCCGCGACGAAAGCCTGCACCTTGTCTGGCGATGCTTTTTGAATCTGCTGTATCTTCTGACAAGCCTCAAGAAAACCCTCGAAAGCATCACGCTTGGCCGCGACATAGGCGTCGATGATTTTGATGAGCACGGGACCAATGTTGAAGGTCTCTATGTCGATGACGACCTTCAGCAGATGCTCGTTAATCCAATAGTGATTGGTCGCCGCGTTTCGCAGGATCGGGGTGAACTCGCATGTCGGGAAGAACTTCTTGAATTCCTCGTTCATGCGGTGGTTCAGCGCGTGATTCTGCAGCTTCGATCCAAACGGCAACTCGCGCTGCCGTCGAAAGAGATCGACGAATCGAGCACCTTCGTATTGTTCGTAATCTCCTTTCTTCTCGAACCCTTGCCGCAAGTAGTCTTCGACCAGAACGTAGATCGCGTAATGGTTGGCAAACGCCCCGCGCGACTTCGATCCGCGTGACGCGGACCTCGTCTTGATGTTGAGGTAATGCAAGAGCGGGCTGGCATCCAACACCTGCGAAGCCTTCTTACCGAAGGCTTCCGTCAGAAGTTGCGTGATTGTCGAGGTAAAGGCGTGTTCCATGAAGTGAATCGTTAGAAGAGTTCGCGTTGACCTTCAGCGACGGGATTGACGACTTGCAGCCCGTTCCTGCGCACATACGACTTTTCGACCGGGACCAATTCCTCGCCGTCGAGTTCGCTTTGAATCGACAATCGGCGCAGACCGATTTTGACGTACTCGGCTTCGCGCTCGATGCCGATGCTCCGCCGTCCCAGTCGTTGAGCAACGGCGCAGGTCGTAAATGTGCCGGAAAACGGATCAAGCACCACATCGCCCGGATTGCTGCTGGCCTTGATGATTCGCTCCAGCAACGCTTCCGGCTTCTGTGTCGGATGCTCTTCGTATTCCGGCATCCGATAGCGGACTCGCGGGAAGTACCAGACGTTGCCCGGAACTTTGCTGACGTTGTATGGCGTAGGAGTCGCCTTGCGGTAATCAATCAGTTTGCGTTGCGATCCGGTCTTCGCCTCGACTTGAATGTCATCCGCGTTGAATGTGTACCGAGCCTCGTCCTTCACGCAGAACAGAATGGGCTCGTACATCGAGCCATACCGGTTTTTGGCCTGCACGCCGGAACTGTCGTAGTGCCACACGATCCGAGCCATGACGGTGAGCCGATCCCGCAAAAAGAGATCGAGGTACGGCATCGATTGAGTACTCGTCATCACGTACAGACTGCCTGAGTCCTTCAGCTTGCGAACGCAGACCGCGAGCCAACTCTCACACCACTTGGCGTACTCGACATCGGACGGCCACTTATCGACGAACTGCGAGAACCGCTTGCCAATGTTGTACGGCGGATCGGCAAAAATCAGGTCCACCGACCCATCAGCCACTTCCCGGTCAAGCACCTCGACAACATCACCCTGAATGACAGTCGTGTTCGCTCCCTCAAATGTTCGACGCATATGACCTGGACCTTCGGGGGGACTCTGCGGGTTCAGCCTTCGTATCGGCAGAAGACCGAGTAAGAACATTTCCCTGTATTAGCCGATTACCTAACCGAGGCTCATTGTCACGGTCTTGAGTTCCGTGTAGTTGGACAGCGCGGCTTCGCCGAGTTCGCGGCCGGAGCCGCTCATTTTGAAGCCGCCGAACGGGGCGGCGGCGTCGAACACGTCGTAGCAGTTCACCCAGATTGTCCCCGCGCGGACGCTGGCGGCGACCTTGTGAGCCTTCTGCACGTCGCGCGTCCAGACGGCGGCGGCCAGGCCGTAGTACGTGTTGTTCGCGCGGGCGATGATCTCGTCGGTGTTCTTGAACGGCAGGATGCTCAGCACGGGGCCGAAGATTTCGTCGCGGGCGATCGACATCTCATCGTTGACCTCGGTGAAGATCGTCGGCTCGATGAAGTAGCCCTTGTTGCCGAAGCGGCTGCCCCCGGTCAGGCACTTCGCGCCCTCGGTCTTGCCCTTGTCGATGTAGCTCATGATCTTGTTGAACTGGTCGGCATCGACCTGCGGTCCCTGAGTCGTGTTCGGATCGAGCGGGTCGCCAAGCTGGCGCGTCTTCGCGCGCGAAACAACCTTCGACACGAACTCGTCGTGAATCGACTGCTCGACGAACAACCGAGACCCCGCGCAGCAGCACTGACCCTGGTTGAAGAAGAGGCCGAACTCGGCACCCGCCACGGCCGCTTCGAGGTCCGCGTCGGCGAAGACGATGTTGGGGCTTTTGCCGCCCAACTCGAACGTCAGCCGTTTCAGAGTCTTCGCCGCATCGACCATGATTTTTTGAGCGGTCTCGTAGTGCCCGGTGAAGGCGATCTTATCGACACCCGGATGCCGGACGATGGCCGCTCCCGTTTCGCCGTAGCCCGTGACGATGTTGATGACGCCGTCGGGGAAGCCCGCCTCCTGAGCCAGCTCGGCCATGCGCAGACATGTGAGCGGCGTTTGCTCGGCGGGCTTCATCACGATCGTGCAGCCCGACGCGAGGGCCGGTCCCCATTTCCAAGCGGCCATCAGGATCGGGAAGTTCCACGGAATGATCTGACCGACAACGCCAACAGGTTCACGCCGCGTATAGCAAAAATAGTTGCCGCGAATCGGGATCACATCGCCGGTCAACTTGTCGGCCCAGCCGGCGTAGTAGCGGAGGCAGTCGATCGCCAACGGCAGGTCGGCGGCTCGTGCGTCGCGGATCGGCTTGCCGTTGTCGAGCGACTCGAGCGCGGCAAGCTCTTCGAGGTTGGCCTCCATCAGATCGGCAAGCTTGTTCATCAACCGACCGCGATCGCGCGCATCCATCTTCGACCACGGCCCCGTTTCAAACGCGGCCCGCGCCGCTTTCACGGCCGCATCCACATCGGCCTCGTTCCCCTGCGCGACCTCGGCGATGACGGACTCGTTCACCGGGTTGAGCGTCGGGAATCGCTTGCCTCCGCGCGACTCCTGCCATTTGCCACCGATGAGCATGTTGGTCTGACGAATCTTGGGCGCAGCAACTGTTGTGGTAGCCATGACGATCTCTCCTGAAGCGCGATGAGAATGAGAATGAGAACCCGAACCCGTGGCCAACAGGCTACCGCGACAGGGCCGTTCGCTCCAGTTGGCGGCGACGATGTCGTCAGGACATCTGTCCACCGCCAGTATCTGAGCGGGGTGGCGTCAGCCCCCCGGTTCTTGTGCGGGTAGCCGCTTGGTCCATCAGCGAAGAACGGGGGGACTTAGGCGAGCGGCAGGTGAGGATTTACCGTAGACCGGACGCCTGCGTCCGGTCTTTTTGAGCCGACCGGACGTAGGCGTCCGGTCTACCATTGGTATGCGAACTCCTGCCGCTCGCCTTACGTCCCCCGCTCGGAGAGAACTCAGGAAGAAACGGCGTCAGCCGACCAACTCACTCGACAGCTTCGGCATGTTCTTCAGTGTTTGGTAAACGACGCAGTACCGCTCGGTCAGTTCGATCAGCTTGGTGAGCTTATCGAGGGGCGCGTCGGTGTCGATGTTGAACTTCAGGCGGATTGCCTGGAACCCGATTGGGATGTCGCGAGCGACGCCAAGTGTTCCTCGAAAATCCACGTCCCCTTCGGCGGTGATCGTGCCGCCGCGCACCGGCACTTCCATCGAAGTGGCGACGGCTCCGAAGGTCACTCCCGCGCAACCGACCAGCGCCTGAAGCAGCATCTCGGCCGAACAGGCTTGAGTCCCGTCGCCCCCTGCCAATGAATGCAACCCGGCGTTCTCGGGAGCGACGCCAAACGTCAATCGGCACGAGACCGACTCGACCTTTAGTGTCGCGACGGCCCGCATCGTCACAAGGGCCGAGGCCGGATCCTCCTTGTACTTATTCTTCCAGGGAGCCTGCTTTGCACGGAGTTCGGTGGGAGTCATGCAATACTTTCGAGTGAGGTCGATGTCGTGAGCAAGAAATGGTGGGCAATGCACGGCAATTGATTCCACCGGGCGTCAACCGCCGATCAAGTGGAGGCGCAGCAGGTTGACGGCGGCTTTGGCGGTACGGCTCTTGGCGATTTCGGGATCGCCGAAGTGCTGGACTTTTTCGACCAACAGCACGTTCGGTCCTGCTAGCGCCACGAAGCTGGCGGGGACGGGAGCGAACGGGTCGTCCGGTTTGAACTCGCCCCATTCGGTGATGGCCAGCGCGAAGTTGGTGCCGAACTTTTGGCGGCAGCCCTTGGCCATGACCTCGGCGACCTGCTCGCTGATCTCGCCGTATTGCCGCAAGAGCATCGCATCGACGCCGAGCATGTCGCGCTTGGCCGCGTTGGTGGGAACGACCACGCCTCCCTTGTAGCAGGTCTCGAAACCACTCACGCCGGTCAGACGATGCGCGAGCAAACCGCCCGTGCCCGACTCGGCTGTCGAGAGCGATGCACGACGTTGATTG